>CAIKXH010000001.1 GCA_903831335.1 Candidatus Uhrbacteria bacterium
GATTACAGATGAAAGATACAAACATACAAATGAATACAAAAAAAGAACCAATAAATTAGGTTCTTTTTCTTTATCTGTATATTTGTATGCAACTATTTGTAATCTGTACCTCAACCGTTTTCTATCCGTTGCCTTTTTAAAACGCTACCTTAAATGTTGGATACCACGACTGATCATATTCATCCTTAATCTCTACAGACTCGTCTTTCATATACATATTAAGCGCGAGGTCTGACAAGACTTCTGTATCTGTTTGGATTTCTGCCTTGAGCTCTTCCATTTCTTTGAAATCAGGATTTCCTGCTTGCACAGTTTGTTCAATCGCCTTTTTTTCTTCTCGTAATTTCAGCATTTCTTCTTTAATTTCTTTGTAACGGCTTGAATGCGAAAGTTCATCAGCCAACATCTTTCCAATTTCACGCTTTCTTTTTTTATTCATTTCTAAACGCTTATAGACTTCTTCCAAGTTTGGCATAGCGATATTTTATGATCAACGGAAACCATTATAGCACATTCGTTTCTTGTCATTGCGAGGAGAAGTCATCGACGACGTGGCAATCTTTTCGACACGACACACAGGATTGCTTCGTCGTCGAACTCCTCGCAATAACACAACTAAAATGACACTTCTACAACAAAGTCATGGTCGAAAATAACGTCGGATTAAAATACCAAAGCAATAAAACAATTTGTATCAATACAAGAACCCCCACAACAAATTGAAACGAAACCTTTCTTGATTTGTGTCTTATTGTGAACATCCCAACAAGCATTCCGATAGAACCACCAAAAAAAGTGGCAACGAACAATGCTTTTTCAGGAACACGTCGCATTTTTGCCGATGCCGCAATCTTATCAAGGAGAACCACCACAAACGTAATAAAGTTTGTGGTGAAGAGAATGCGCGGGAGCGGATCGAGGACAAAGAAATATCCGAGAATAAAATAAAATGCAGCGCACATGACAGCCCATACAATAAGCCATCGAGAAAAATCTGGATTCATATAGGCTTATTATACAGCACAATTGAGATCTTGATCATTTTTCCAGAATCCGTTATGATTCCTCGCGTACTCACCCCCGGATACAAGGTATCCTGGTCATTCCGTTCGGGAATGACCTCCTCCTTCGGAGGTGGATGAATGAGAACTTTTTTGAAAAAATAATGATTGAGAGACAGTTATTTTTTGCAAAATAGTTCACATTCATAACAAACCTTCGGTTTGTGGTCATTCCACTCGCTCCATTCCCGGATCGTCTAAAGGCAGGACAACGGTTTTTGGTACCGTTTATCGGGGTTCGAATCCCTGTCCGGGAACCAAAGAAAAAGACTCACGTTTATCGTGAGTCTTTTTCTTTGGTTCCGCCCCTTCGCAGAAGGGGCACGAATGATCTCGTTGCCAACAGGATCATTTGTCGGACAGGGATTTTGAGTGAACGGAGAAAGCCTTGATCTACTGTAGGCTTTCGAGAGTGAACTCAATATCCCTAACGTAGCACATCGCGATCCGATCGTTCACAGAGCTTTCGAGAATGAACTCAATACCCATCGACGGCAATTCACCAACCCTCATCTGTTACATACAAAAAAACAGCCATGATCACATGACTGTTTTTAAATATATACTTAAACCTTCAAATGTTTCCTCAACGCGAGAGCAGTAGACACCATGGTCACAAACAACAAGGCAATAAACTGAGCCCCGAAAATCAAAACACCATTTTGTTCAAAATAGGAAGTGAGCCCACCTGCTCCTGACCCAAAATACTGACTGAACTTTGGTTCTATAAGAGCGAGTGTTGGATACACGATCGCCATGACAATCAACACGGAAAACAAACTAAGCAAAATCGTTTCCACAAGAAATGGTGCGCGAATAAACCGACTCGAGGCACCCACAAGACGCATAATGCTAATTTCTTCACGGTGAATATAAATCGCAACACGCACTGTATTGAAAATAATGAGCAATGCGATGATGAAGAAAATAATCGACAAAACGATTCCTCCGTCACGGATCTGTGTTGTTGTTTGTCTTATTTTTCCAACAATAGACTGATAATCAGAAAAATCTTTTTGACGAATTTCATCTCTGAAACGAGGATTATCAAGAGCTGAAATAATCGTGTCAAAATCTTTTGCTGCACGTGCCTTCACAACGAGTGTTGGCCCAAATGGATTTCTTCCAATTTCATCAACAGAACTTAAAACAGCTGGATCTTGTGCGTGTTTTTCTTTAAACAACACAAGTGCATTATCTGCAGAAATTTCTTGAACATCTTTTACTTCTGGCAATGTTCTTAAATAGGTAAGAGCTTCATTTACTTTTGTTTGGTCTGCACTCTCATTAAAGTACACATTTACTTCAATGCGGTTTTCCACATACGCAATAACCTGATCTGTGGCACGATTTAAAACAAGCAAAATATTCACGGTTAATAACGTGAGAACAAGCATGCTAATTGTGATGACAGACAACCAAATATTTCTCCAAAAATTCTGCAGAGCAAATTTGATCACGCGGTAAATGGATGTGAACATAAAGGGAAGAAGTGAAAGAGTGAAAAAGTGGAATAGTGTTGGAGTGGAAAGTTTTTTATTTTAATAAATAAATTCTTCCTTCACTCTTTCACTTTTCACTTTTTGACTTGCGTTTTATAGTTTATATCTTCCCTCTTCAACATCCGAAGTAATTTTTCCTCCTTCGAGTGTAATCACGCGACGCTTCAAACGATTCACGATTTCACGGTCATGCGTGACCAAAACGACGGTTGTGCCAAATTCATTAATCTTTTTCAAAAGCTCTAAAATATCCCGACTGTTAAGTGTATCTAAATTCCCTGTTGGTTCATCAGCAACTAAAATTTTTGGTTGATGTACAAGCGCGCGTCCAATCGCCACACGTTGCTGCTCTCCGCCGGACAGTTGATGTGGAAATCTTTGCACCTTATCTTCCAGCCCAACAATGGCAAGGACACGAGGAACAACTTCTCTTACACGAGCAGATGGAATGCCTGCCACCTGAAGGGCAAACGCGATATTTTCATACACAGTCTTTTTTGGGAGAAGTTTAAAATCCTGAAACACCACCCCGATTTGTCTGCGCAACAAAGGGACATCACGATTACTAATCTTGGTAATATCCCACCCCCCAATTTCAATCACTCCGTGCGTTGGGCGCTCTTCCGCAAAAAGCAGCTTTGCGAGCGTGCTCTTCCCTGTACCACTTTGCCCAACGATCGAAATAAACTCTCCGTGCTCAACACGAAGATTGACGTGATCTAATCCGATCACGTCTGGCGGATATAATTTTGAAACGTTTTTAAAATGAATCATGAAATTTTTTGTCTGTATTCAGACATACATCCACTCTATAATACCTTGCGAAATAAATTCCGACAACAACAGAATCATCTTGACAATATTCTATTTTCTGATACAGTCCCTCTCTTCCGAGAGAGGAAGATGAGGTACTCATGTCTCAAAAACAAACAACTCCCATTTACTGCGGATCCCCAGCCACACACCCAGACCAACGACACATCGGGACATGGCTTGGTCTGCTCGAAGACCAAGACGATGATACGATCAACGGCTTCTCCATGATCCGCACGGGATTCAAGCCTTCCATGACCACACTTCCAAACGTGCTTTATCTCAAGCTCGGAAACGAAATGACCGTGTCAGGAATGATGGAGCCCGAAAGTTTATCCCTGACAAGCCCAGAAGGCTCGATTCGTTTCTATATCCCCGAATGGGGTTATGACATCTTGCGATTCTACTTCGTTGAAATCAAGAAGAATGGCGAGATGATTGTGCATGTTCGTCAAAACCCCCCAGATCCACAGCGCGTTTCACAACGCACACATTCCTAATCTCCCCCATCATCCTGATGGGTTTTTTTATTCCTTGATGGACACGCAAGGATTTGCTATGATTCCGCCACGCCGATGTAGCTCAGCCCCGACGACATTTCATGTGTCGGGGAGCCGACATTCAACAATGTAAACCGTGTTGAATCGTCGGCTTTGGTAGAACATACGGTAACATCTAGCCGATGTAGCTCAGTTGGTAGAGCAATACTTTCGTAAAGTAGAGGTCGCGGGTTCGAATCCCGCCCTCGGCTCCAGTATATAATTAAAAATCCCGCCTTTACGCGGGATTTTTTGTTTACATCTTTATCAAGGTTGTCACGGGCGTCTTTGCTAAATATTCTTGCACAACTTGATCCAATATCTTTTTTGGAACAGTGATTGTCAGTAAATGTAACTGCTCATCTGTTGCCACCGCTGTCTTTCCGGCCTTCTCTTGAGATTTTATTCGGTCTGACACTTTAAAAATGGCATAGC
>CAIKXH010000002.1 GCA_903831335.1 Candidatus Uhrbacteria bacterium
CCCCTGCAATGTGAATGCAGTGCTCTAACCACTGAGCTAAACGTCCAAATGAGACTTCGATCCTTCAACACGACAAAGGAACGAAACAATCATAACAGCGCGAGAATAACATAATAAATTCACCCAAACAAGCGCTTGATTTCCGAACACAAAATTGATACACTCACTCTATCTATGGAGCAACCAAAAATTGATTTTTTGAAAGAGAAATATGACCTCGTGAAACCGGATGAAAAACCGTTTCTTTTTTTCCGTAAGGCTCTTATTATTTCGTTTTTTGTTCTCGCCACCTTTGGGGCTGCTTTTTCATTTCGTATCAACACAACATCTGACGGACAAAACGGAGAAACAAAAATTTCTCTTTTCTCGATTATCAAAAATTTTATTCTGCCGGGCGACGACGCACTGAACGGAGAAACGGAAGACCGAGTCAATTTTTTACTTACAGGTGTAGGGGGAGAAGGACATGAAGGCCCACAACTCACAGATACCATTCTTTTTGCCAGCTATCGTCCATCCACCAAAAAATTAGCATTCCTATCTCTCCCCCGTGACATGACCGTCCCGATTCCTGACCATGGATATCAAAAGGTCAATGCAGTAAACGCCTATGCAGAAAAAGAAAAGCCAGGAACAGGGGCTGCAACCACCGCAGAATTTATCGGAAACACGGTTCGCCAACCTGTGCACTACTACATGCGTGTAGACTTTGCTGGTTTTGAAGAGCTCATCAATACAATTGGTGGTGTTGATGTCACAGTAGACAACGCATTCACAGATCAAGCGTATCCAATTCCTGGAAAAGGAAAAGATACATGCGGAAACAGCAAAGCTTCCATGAATGCCACACAAGAAGAACTTCTTGACACCACCTCAGGGCCAACCATTCCAGCACCTGATTACAGCTGCAGATTCAAAGTCCTCAATTTCAAAACAGGCACACAACACATGGATGGTGAAACAGCCCTTTCGTTCGTCAGATCACGTCATGGAAATAACGGAGAAGGGTCTGACTTTGCTCGCTCACGTCGCCAACAAAAAATCATGATGGCTGTCAAAGACAAACTTTTCTCTGCATCAACATTCCTTAATCCAGTTCGCATCACAGGAATTTTTGATACATTGCAAAAAAATATTTCTACAAATCTTTCTGTGGCACAACTCATGCGCCTTGGAAAAGAATTCAAAGATTTAAAATCAGAAGAGATTGTGAGCCATGTCATTGATGACTCTCCAAACTCACCCCTCTATTCAACAACCCTGAACGGTGCGTACGTCCTCCTTCCAAAAAATGACGACTGGACCACACTGCAACAAATGGCTCAATACATCTACACACCAGAACCAACTTCTGCGCCTGCAGCAAAATTTGTTCAAGTAGAACCCGTCAAAACAACAGAACCAGCTGTACGCATTGAGATCCAAAACGGCACAACTGTTACAGGACTCGCATTTCGCGCCTCACAGCTTCTGAATACACATGAAGAGTTTGATGTCATTAAAGTTGGCAACGCTGTTACGCGCGATTATAACCACACGGTCATTTATGACCTCACAAACGGGGCCAAACCGAATGATCTCAAATCCCTGCAAACATTTTTCCAAGCAGACATAGCAAAAGCAACGGGCTGGATGAAAGACGGTCAAGTTGTCCCTGCACAAGTAGCTGTGACAGCTGATGACACAAAGCAAATCACCACAACATCCTCAGAGGTTGACTTTTTGGTGATTCTCGGGCAGAGTGCCCAGAATCTGGTGTTAAATTAAATAAAAGTCGTAAAGTCAAAAAAGTGAAAAAGTGTAGGATGATGTATTTATATTTTTAAAAAAATAATTCCTTCACTCTTTCACTTTATCACTCTTTGACTCTTTGACTTTTCTTCCTATGCTTCCTGAAAAACTCCCTACTGTTGCGATCATTGGTCGAACAAACGTTGGTAAATCTACCTTGTTTAATCGATTAATTGAACAATCAAAAGCCCTGGTCTCCGCAACAGCCGGAACCACACGTGATCGCAATGAGGGCGAGTGTCTTTGGCGTGGAAAAGTGATTCGCATGATTGATACCGGTGGACTCGATATCAACAAACAAGATGAAATTGAAAGAAACATTTTGCTCCAAGCAGAACTTGCGATAAAGGAAGCAGATATTATTTTGTTTGTCGTTGATCTCAAAAATCCGCCTCTTCCATCTGATCTTGATTTAGCTAGCAAACTTTGGAAAACCAAAACACCTATTATCGTTGTTGGAAACAAAGCAGAAAAATCCATGGAACGCCGCCGTGCCAAACAACCAGACTGGCGTTTGCGCGGGCTTCCCGCTCCTGTCCCAGTCTCCGCGACACAAGGATCTGGTTGTGGAGATCTTCTGGATGAAATTTATATTAAACTAGAACAACTCGGAAAGCACCCAGTTGATTACAGAAAGATTGATGCCACACGCATTGCCGTGATCGGAAAACCAAACGTAGGAAAATCCACACTGCTCAATGCACTTATTGGGGAAGATCGTTTCATCACAAGCTCGATTGCGCACACCACACGTGAACCAAATGATATTCTCGTCCACCTTGGAGACAAAAATTATTTGTTCTATGACACAGCTGGAATGCGTAAGCATGCAAAGATCAACAAGTCTGGTGGATTAGAAAAAATGGCCGTAGAAAAAAACGAGTACATCATCAGGCAATCAGATGTTTCCCTTCTTGTCATCGATGCCACAGAGCCGATTGGTTCACAAGAAAAAACCCTTGGTGGAATTCTCAAAGATTCTGGAAGTGGACTCATCATCATTGTAAACAAATGGGATTTGGTAGAAGGAAAAGATGTTTCTACCATGAATGATTATCGCAAATACTTTGCACGTGAATTCCCTTTCTTGTCTTGGGCGCCTATCATGTTCGTCAGTGCAAAATCCAAGCAACGCGTCAGCACGATTTATAAAATGATCGATGACGTAAGCAGAAACAGAAACATTCAAATTGAACCAAAGAAACTTCACAACTTCCTTCTTGCTGCCATTCGTCAGCACTTGCCATCACTTGGAAAAGGAAAGAATCCCCCAAAAGTGTTGGGTCTCATCCAAGTTTCAACCGCTCCGCCTGTATTCGACCTCACCGTAAAGGCACAGCGTACAGACGCCCTTCACCCAAGTTATTTACGTTTCCTTGAGAACCGCTTGAGAGAACTCCACGATTTTAACGGCACGCCAATGAAGATTGTAGTGAGAATCGCGACTTCGGTGTCGAAGTAGAGGTTGCAAAGACGACAGAGGTTACAGAAGCGACAGAGGCGACAAAGGTAAAAAAGAAAAACTCGATGCGAGAGCGTCGAGTTTTTTTGATAAATCATTTCAAGAATAGTTGAATCTTTTTTGTATTTCCATGTTTTAACAATCCCAAATACGATTGCATGGTTTCCTGTGTCGGATGTTCTTGAATTCTTTTGTACATTCGATTTTTTGTAACAGTTCGTAAAACACGATGGTCTGTAAAATGTACCCATCCTAGAAAATCTACGCCCGATGCAATGGTCTTTAAAAAGATTTTATTCGGATGAAGGGTGAGATGAAGATCAAACAGCAGAAACGATCGGACAATTGGAATGAGTGATTTGAGAAAAGATTTATCCCGCGAAAGAAAGACGAAATCATCCGCGTACCGCACAAAATATTTTATTTTAAGTTTGTGCTTCACAAATTGATCAAAATGATTCATGTACACATTCGAGAATAACTGCGAAGTGAGATTCCCGAGTGGCAAACCGGCATTGCGTCGGTTTTCTGTTTCAAAACTTTCAATGATCTTTTCGAGCAACCAAAGAATATCTTCGTCTGGAATATTTTGCTTGAAGATCCGCATCAAAATCCTATGATCGATGCTCCCAAAGAATTGTCGGATATCGCATTTCAGAACCCAACAGGTTCGTGTATGATTTTGACTCACCTTGCCTGCAAATACACGAAACCGATCAATCGCTTTATGCATTCCCTTTCCGTCACGACATGAGAATGAATCGCTTGCGAATGTCCGATCGAAATACGGATAAAGCATGCGATACAAGGTATGATGTAAAACACGATCTCGTACAGATGCTTTGTGAATCACTCTACGTTTTGGATCAACAATCACAAAAGATTCATATTTTGAATGTCTGTATGTTTTTTCCTCCAACTCTTTGTGCAATTCAAGCAGATGATCCATGACATGCAATTCAAACTCTTGTACGTCTGCCCTCCCTCTTTTTCCAACCGCAAACTCTCCCCACGCATCCAGCAGGTTATTCATTGAAATCAATTCCTCAAATGTATGAGTGAAGAAAATTTTGGACACACC
>CAIKXH010000003.1 GCA_903831335.1 Candidatus Uhrbacteria bacterium
ATTACGGAGAGCTTCCATGCGTTTTCCAGTAGGATCAGACATGGCATCTGCAAGAAGTGACAATCTCTCTTCTTTTCCTTGTTTGTTCTGCGGATTCTTAAATTTATCAGCCAGCATCTTATCTTTATTCTCAGCGGAAAGTCCCTTGTACTTACCTCCTGCGCTTGCAACCTTTGCTGCACGTGCTTCTGCAATCTTTTGACTGCTTTCCATGGCTTTCATTTTGGCTTTTTCTGAAGCTGTAGAAGAGGCAATTACAGCCTGATTCTTTTTCTCTTGTCTATTTGCAATCACTGTGTCCATTCCGGTTCCCTTATAAGCAGCACCGGCTCCAGCCTTAATTGCTCTTCCTCCAACACGTGCACCAGCGGCACCCGCTTTAATTCCGAGTCCAGCCGTTCCTTTAGCCAGTTTCGTTGCCCCACCTTTCACAAATGCGGCCGGGTTTCCAATGCCAGGCATATTTGTACATGCACCTGAAGCAGCATCAAAACCAGCCCACAAAAGACCGATAGCAACCACGAAACTAATTAAATTTGATAACTGGAATAATTGTGTTGAAAAACCACCTGCTCCAGCACCAGAGGTTCCTGTCTCAAATTGAGCCGAAGATGCAATATCACCAGAACCAGCCACAACAAGGGCAAGCCACAAAAAGAACGTTAAGATAGGGCCAATAACAACTAAACACTTAAATTGTTTCCACCAATCAGCGTATGCATTACTATCAATAATTCCTTTTGTTCCACCAATGAACCAAGCAAGAGGAGAAATCGTAATCAAAATCCATAACATGACAACTCTGTACACCAACAAAACAATCATCATGACCATGACGCACAAAACAATAAACATCATGAATACAGCTGCAACAGAAGAGGCAAAGTAATCAAATGCGGCAAGTGTGGTTGTGTCATTTGTATTCATTGAATACACCTCCCCTATTCCGAGCATCTTCACAAAGTTTCCAGCCGCAATTTCACGAATCGCGTTCGCAAACGTGAGCATGACCACTTGACCAAAGTCAATCATGAGTCCGCAAAGTGTACGAGAAAAATTGATCACGATCGCAAAAATCATGAGCTTGGTCATTTGTTGCTGCCATTTAAATTTTTCTACGCCAAAAATGGTTCCAAACGCAATCGCAATCAAAATGATCACGAAGAACATGTTCACGGTATCACGTAAAATTGCCCATCCAGCATCTACAACAGGGTTATTGGCAAAATTATTGTATGTCATGATTGGAACCAACATCTCCAAAATCATCACAACAAGTTTTGAGAGCAAAAGAGCAATCGCAACCGCCAATTCCCCCAACATCATGAGAATTTTATTTCCAATTGTTTGATTATCTTCTACAGGAGGTGCTGTTTCAGGTGCTGCTGCAGGAGCTCCAGCAGCTGGTTCGCCTGCGGGCGCCGCGGCAGGGGCTGCTGCGGGTGCGGGAGCCTTTGCCTTTTCTGCAGCTGCTGCATCTGCATTTTCCTTTTCACACTGTGCCTTCTGTTCCGCTGTAAGACCCGCTATTGTACAATCGGCTGCCGAAACAGGAGGAACATATAAAAAACCAACACTAAAAACAACAAAAAAAACAAACATGGCATGTGAAAATTTCACTCGTTTTAAAGACGCCATGCGTTCCCCTATCCACACTGTTATCTTGTTGATACGTGCAAGTAGATTGTGCATAATTCAAAATAATTATAACACAAGAACAATAGTGCTGGTAGCACGTTGTGTGTAAAATTCATTGATCTTTTTTGTATGTCATCCTGAGTGAGTTTCTATTTGTCATTCTGAGCAAAGCGAAGAATCTCGCGTTTCGATAAACGTGTTTCAAACACGAGATCCTTCGGCTAAACATGAAACGGTCGCTCAGGATGACAAGAAAAAAACTCCCGAGCGTGGCTCGGGAGTAAGAGAAGCTATTTCAGTTGTGCGTTTTTTGTGAATCCATTTCCGGAAGCTTTAAGCCCACCAGACGGATTCCAAGAAACTTGAATCATCCACTCTTCCCAGTTGGTTCCGTTCTTTTGCAGTTCGCAAAATTTGGAACCTGTGGAACAGAAGAAACTGTTCTGCCACCAAGACCAATTCGACATCATGGAATTTGGTGGTTTGCCATCTGTTCCAGATGCGGAAATAAGCGTGAGTGATCCAGTACACGGACTCTGAAACTTTGAGAAATCAACTTTATAATAGCCGTATTCAGAGTAAACACGGTCTGATTCTGTGAGATTGCCATCAAAACACCCACCAGTTCCAAACACATAGGCATCTTGCGATGACAAACTGGTGTTCGACCAACGAGAAGTGCTCATCATGAGCGTTTCTTGTTTACCATCGAGATTCACATCTTTTGTCCAAACATCATCAGATGATGTTTGGGAGGTTGTTGAAGATGGTGTGCTTGTCGGTGGTGGATTTTGATTTCCATTCGACGATGTATCTCGAGAATTGGGTTGTGGGACAGCCACAAACGGTAGTGCTGATGTGTAAACATGTCCGTTTGTTTTGTCGCCAAGCCCTTTTACTCCGCAAACAAGCGCCGAGCTATTGAGTGTAATGACTCCCGTCTTTGCGGTTTTATCAGACAGGCGGTATCGCACAGGAAGAGACGTTCCGAACTGCCCCATTTTGCGAGCATCCCCAGAATGCAATCCAATATGCACATGATCACCGCTGCAATAGCCCGTACATCCTTCGTATCCAATGAACTGTCCGGCAACAACTTGCTGTCCATCGAAAACGGAAATCAGAGACATGTGTGCAATGATCACATACATCCCATTGCCAATGTGAATCGACACGTGATTTCCGAAATTTTTCGATGCGTCTTCTTTGTGTACATACGCCGTACCTGAAACAGGTGCGAGCAAGGGTTCATTCACTGTGTTCGATGTATCGAAATCAATATCGTACATCGTTGCAGAGCTGTGATGACTCGTTCCGCCACTCACTCCTTGTGTACACAGACTTGCGTAGCCGCTTTCAAACGGCATTTCAATAATTGGTGTGGTTCCACCTTCATCAAAGGAGAATTCATATTCTTCTTCGATCACAGGCTGGTCTTCAAATGCATCGTAAGGCTCATCTGTATCAAGCCAATCGTCAATGGGATCGGAATTCGTCGTGCACGCCACGAAGAAAAAGCCGAACATCGCAACAATCACTCCCCAACAAAACGCCCGAATCACGAGATCAAATGCATCACGCATGACACGCTCTCCTCTTTGAGACCAAAGTCTCACCAGGAGGACGTTGACCCTGTGTCAACACCCTCGTTCGGCGCATGAGATCTACACGCGCCTCCCGAGTACGTCGACAAACTTCTTTCTACGTATCTTCTTACTTTCTTGTGGCGAACCCTGTTATGAGCCGTGAGAAAATAAAGTCAGGAAACACACAACACCCCACGTGGTCGGTGTGAAAAATGAGGCAACATCTTTCAGAAATTCTTCTCGATCGATGCAAGCAGCATGTTGTGTGTGTTTAATCTTGACCTGAAATAATTTCATCAAAAAAACATGTCTTTGTCAATCATATTTAAGCTAAATTTAGCAATAATATTTGATATGTTTTTTTGACATGACAAAATGAATCCGAAAGATCTTTGCGAAAATGAGTGTAAAAATTCATGAAGAAAAAAATACGTGTCTCAATGGGGATAACATTTTTTTGGGATGAAATTTCTTGTCATTGCGAGGAGGAGTCATCGACGACGCGGCAATCTTCGCGTTTCGGAAAGATTGCTTCGCCCCGATTGAAGCGTTGGGGCTCGCAATGACAAAAAAGAAATGAAACAAAAAACAGGAAACGAGTTCCTGTTTTGTCTTTTTGATTCATTATGCCTGCTTCATAATCCTCTCTTTCCCCACATACGCTTTCAAAACATCAGGCACAAGAATACTTCCGTCTTCTTGTTGATAGTTTTCCATAATCGCAATGAGTGTGCGACCAATCGCGAAAGCGGTTCCGTTCAGAGCGTGTGCAAGCGTATTTTTTCCTTCACGTTTTACACGAATGTTTAAACGACGTGTTTGGAAATCTGTGGTATTTGAAGTTGAATGTGTCTCGCGATACATCTTCTGTGACGGCATCCATGTCTCAATATCATATGTTCTCGCCGATGGCGCTCCAATATCGCCCGAGCAAAGTTTCAGTACGCGATGAGGCAACTTCAATCCTTGCATCAATTGTTCTTCCATAGAAAGTAACAATTGATGTTCTTGATCTGATTCTTCTGCGGTGGTGAAACTAAACATTTCGATCTTATCGAACTGGTGCATGCGCAAAATTCCACGAACATCACGCCCATAACTTCCGGCTTCACGACGATAGCATGGAGAAAATCCCATGTAGCGCAAAGGGAGTTTTGCTTCATCTAACATTTCATCCATGTGCATTGGGCCAATGGCTTGCTCTGAAGTTCCGATCAAAACCGCATCATCGTTTTTCAAGTGATACACTTCCTCTTCCCCACCATGATCAAGATAACCCATTTTTGACATGGCAGATGTTGAAATAATATGTGGAGGTATCACAGGAACAAACTTGTTTTTCAACAAGATCGAAAAAGCATATTGCACCAAAGCAAATTCCATCAAAACCAAATCCCCTTTCAAATACACAAATCGTGTCCCAGAAACTTTTGTGGCACGCTCAACATCAATCATGTCTAGTGATTCACCGAGCGTGAGGTGATCTTTTGGTTCGAATGAAAACGCTGTTGGTTCCATAAACAATCGAACCACTTCATTCGAAGTTTCATCTTTTCCAATTGGGACATCTTCACGCAAGAGGTTTGGGTATTTGTGCAATTCAGTCTCAAGGTCTGCTTCAACAACCGCAAGTTCTGCCTCATGACCTTTTGCCTCCTCTTTGAGCTTCTTTCCTTCTTCAATAAGCCCTGGGCGCTCCTCTGCGGACGCCTTTGGAATCAGCTCTGCGATTTGATTGGATCTGGTACGCAAGGTTTGTACGGAATCCACTAATACCAGACGTCTTTCTGCCAATTGTGTTGCAACGGCAATATCAATCGTTTTTCCACGATTTTCGTTATTTTTCTGAACAATTTCTGGTTGCTCTAAGATAAATTTGATATCGATCATATAGAGAGTAGTAAAGCAGAAAAGTAGTAGAGTAGTAAAGGGGGAAAAGGGGGACAAAAAGAAAAATTGTGTAAATATCAGGTCCGATTATCTCTTGACAATTCAATTTTTTTCTGATTAAATAAATGCAGGCTAAGGTTTTATACCTTCACGCTGGTGTTAATAAAAGAACTCCCTGAATTTATTCTAGGGAGTTCTTTTATTTTACCCCGGGTCATTGTGGGCTCGTGAAGGTAATGGCAACCTTAGCCGGGTTAACACC
>CAIKXH010000004.1 GCA_903831335.1 Candidatus Uhrbacteria bacterium
CCCCGGTGGAGCTCGACTTCTTGCAAGTTAAGAAGATTTAGGCTATATTTCTGCCACTTATTCATAGTTTGGTCGCCGGCGTTTTATAAATCGTCGGAATCCAATAATCAAAACACCCTATGGCAAAAAAACTTGTCACGCAGGTCAAACTGCAAATCCAAGGTGGTGCAGCTACTCCAGCACCTCCAGTCGGTACAGCTCTCGGTCAACACGGTCTTCCAATCGGAGAATTCGTAAAACAATTCAATGATGCAACTCAAGATCGTCGCGGTGAGGTGGTTCCTGTTCTTATCAATGTTTATGATGACCGCTCATTTAGCTTCATCACAAAGATTGCTCCAGCTTCAGAACTCATCAAAAAGATCGCTGGAATCAAATCCGGATCTGGAAAGCCTTTGACAGAAAAAGTTGCAACCATCACACGCGCACAGTTGAAAGAAGTCGCCATCAAAAAGATGCCTGACTTGAACACAACAGACGTAGAGGCTGCAATGAAGATTATTGAAGGGACCTGTCGTCAAATGGGCGTGGACGTTAAGTAGTAGTTCGTAGTTAGAAGTTCGAAGTTAGGGTTTTCAAAACTCACTTCCCTTCCTAACTACTAACTACCAACTACTAACTACTAATCTCGTGGGAGATCACCCGATCGCTCGTACCACACAAAACATTATGCCAACAAGCAAACGTTACGTTGCCGCAAAAAGCCTTGTGGAAAAATCAAAAGCCTATTCTATCGAGGAAGCCGTTGCTCTCTTGAAAAAGACCGCAACAGCAAAATACGATGAATCTGTTGAACTCCACATCAAGCTTGGAATCAATGCAACAAAGTCTGATCAACAAATTCGTGGAACAATCGCCCTTCCTCACGGAGTGGGAAAATCCAAGAAAGTGATCGCTTTCGTTGAAGCAGAAAAAGAAGCGGAAGCAAAAGCTGCTGGAGCTGACATCGTTGGAGGAGAAGAACTTGTGAATGAAATCGCCGCATCTGGAAAATTGGACTTTGACGTTGCTGTTGCAACTCCGGCTATGATGCCTAAGATTGCAAAGCTCGCGCGTATCCTCGGACCTCGTGGAATGATGCCAAACCCAAAGACAGATACCGTAAGTGCAAACGTCACAAAAATGATTTCTGAACAAAAAGCTGGTAAGCAAAGCTTTAAGAATGATCCAACAGGAAACGTACACCAAATCTTTGGTCGTGCATCTTTCTCAGAGGTTCAACTAAAAGAAAACCTCACTATGCTTTTGGACGCGATTCGCAAAATGAAACCATCATCTTCAAAAGGAATTTTCTTCCGAAACGTGGTGATTGCATCTTCAACCGGTCCTGGAATCAAACTTCAAGCGTAATAAAAAAAATCACCTGTGGATAACGGGTGATTTTTTGTTTGCTCTGTATGTGGTATTTAGTATCTGGAAGTTCGTGTTTTAAAATACCAACTTCCAAATACCAGACACCAAATACCCGAGGCATCTATGAACAAAGGTCTCTTCATCATGATCGACGGCATTGCCGGCAGTGGGAAAACTACTGTTCTGCAAGCTATTTATGATTTCCTGAAAGAGAAAGGTCTTCGTTGTTTTCGTCTCCAAGACTGGGAAAAATCAGATCCACCCACCTTCCAAGAGATCGCGGATTATGATGTGTATTTCACATTTGAGCCAACCAAAACCTGGATTGGTGCCGCAATCCGAAAAGAGATGTCTCAAACAGAAAAACCATACGATGGTGAAGAAATCGCCCAAGCATTCGCCCTTGATCGCGAGATCATGTATCGCCGATTGATTCTTCCTGCCCTCAAGGCCGGAAAGATTGTCATTCAAGACCGTGGCTTTACTTCATCTTTGGCATATCAAATAGAAATGCCAAACGCTCTTTCCTTTGAAGAAATTGGCTCATTGCCAGGCAATCTTCTTGCTCTTGCAAATGCACCAACACATTTGGTTCTCACCTCAATCCCTGTTGAAACAGTCATGATGCGCATTGCATCACGCAAAGACGACAACAAAGGGATCTTCCAAGACCCTGTCCTCCTCAGAAAAGTCGACGCAAACTTCCGAGGGAGCAATTTCCGCACACTCCTCACAGAAGCCGGAACAACCATCTTTGATCTTGATACAAGCGGCTCGCTTAGTGAGACAAAGACAAATGCTGTTCAACTGATCGAAAATCTTCTCGAGAAAACCAAGGAGTAGTCCGTGAAAAAGAAACACCAAGGGAAGCCAGAAAAAAACCAACCCTTTCCCGCACCCCTTCCAATCGATCTCCATCCTGATCGCAAGATCGATGGTGGTTGGAGAGAGTATCTTCCAAACAGTGGTGTCTTCTATGGAGAATATATCCCTCCAGAAAAACGTCGAAGTTCCTAACAAGCATCCGAATGGGTGCTCTTTTGTTATCCTCTGTTCACCTTTGATCTCCTTTGTTATCCTTCCCCTATATGTCTGTCCTTACACGCCATGAAATCCTTTCTGCTATTGAAAAGAATGAAATTGTATTCGATCCCATGATCGATACCTTCCAACTTCAACCGCACGCCATTGATCTTCGATTGGGCTATAAATTTTTGATTCCAAAAAACTGGACGATCGATGAATCTGGTCGGCGCGCGATCAACATATCGATCGACGACGTGGAAAAGCATCGCGAGCAGTTCGAAGAAATCGTTTTGAAACCCGGTCAATTTTTTGAACTTCTTCCAAACGAATTCGTCATCGGCACATCCCTCGAGTCTGTCGAAATCAACGCACCAAACCTCATGGCAATTCTCTTTCCGAGAACGTCGACAAACAGACGAGGAATCGATCTTTCGCTTTCTGGGATTATCGACAATGGATACAAAGGCCATTTGATTTTCCCCATGAAAAATGAAGCGGGTAACCAAGTCATCCGTGTGTATCCAGGAGAACGCGTCTGCCAAGTGATTTTCGAAGAACTCAGTTCCCCACTCTCGATCGAAGAAGCAAATTTGCACGGCGTAAGCGCGGCAAAGTATACGAATAGCGATTCGGGTGCGTACCGCCTCGATAAAGATGAAGAGCGAGCGCATTTGGTAGCGGGGACACTTGATGAGATGAAAGACAAATATAAAATCACTTAAATAAATTCGGATGAAACTTGATATCAATAAAAAACTCCCAACTTCATACGTTGGGAGTTTTTAATTTTACCCGGACGCATCATGAGCCTGTAAAAATAGATGCCATCGTTCAAACGAGCACCCATTGACAGTTTCGCAAAATTCCATTATATTCCTTCCTCAACCTCTTACTGGACTTGTGTCCAAAAAGCGATTGTTGAGACAACTTACACCAGGAGGACAAAGTGCACACACTTGCAAACATCCCAGCCTTCGAGAAATTCTTGACTGACAACCAGCTCGCGCTCGTCGACTTCTCGGCGACTTGGTGTGGACCATGCCGTATGCTGACACCTGTTCTCGAAAAGCTGAGCGAAAAGCCTGACCTTGCGATCGCAAAAGTGGACATCGATGCGAATGTCGAGCTTGGAGCAAGGCATAACATCCAGTCCGTTCCTTCGTTGCTCCTGTTCAAAAACGGGGAACTGATCGACCGGAAGTTCGGCGCGCGACCAGGAGCTGAAATCGAGGCTTGGGTGCGCAGCCACATGTAAACACTTGAGAGAATCACTTCTCTCTTTTTTATTTGTAGAATGACCGTTTGTGATATTATGGAGCCAATATGAAAAAAGAATCCCCTCTTCTCCTCATCGAATCTGATGAATCCCCTAAAATTGAGCAAACCGAATCCATCCCAACACCAGAATCTATTTCATCAAAAGGAGCAGTAAGCAATGAAGCGATCGCGGACAAGCTTGCCGAACTAAACCTTTCTTTTGATGGCTCAAGAGACATATTGAGCAGCGGAGCCTTAGGCCCTATTTATCGAGTAGAGGCAAAAACACCTGAAGGAGAATCGGTTGCGATGGTGGAAAAAGTCTTCGGACGACAAGACAAACGTTTCATGCGCGTGAAAGCAGACTCACTACAAGAAGCGGCCGCAATAACACGACCGCGCCTTGGTATTGTAGATAAAGAGAGCGTAGACGGAAAACTAAATGAGGTTGTCATTGACTGGCTCTTCAATGAAGAACAGGCATTAAAAGACTTAAAAGATATTCCTGGAATTCCAAAATCCTATGGGGCAGTTTATGAAGGGAAAAAGGGGTCAATCCTTGAACAA
Source organism: Candidatus Uhrbacteria bacterium (assembly GCA_903831335.1). GTDB lineage: Bacteria > Patescibacteriota > Patescibacteriia > UBA9934 > GWF2-40-263 > XYB2-FULL-45-11. Next base: position 4,204 of record CAIKXH010000004.1, read on the forward strand.
TTTGTGGATGGATATGACATGATGGACACTGCGGAGAAATCAACATCTGAAGATGAAATCAACCAGATTTTCGA
>CAIKXH010000005.1 GCA_903831335.1 Candidatus Uhrbacteria bacterium
GTTTTTATAAATGCAATCAATTGCACAATTTCATCTGCGGTTGCATTTCCAGAATTCACAAGAAAATTTCCGTGTTTTTCACTTACTTTCGCTCCCCCAATTGCAAACCCTTTCAAATCAAGTTGATCAATAAGCCAACCAACAGAAATACGACGCGATGAAATCATCTCAGGAGTCAATCCGAGCTTTGTTTGTATTTGTTCTAATTCTTCCTCGGTTGATATATCAAAATTCTTAAACATACACCCAGCAGAACCAGCATCTGTCGGCTGTGCTGCTTTGCGCTTCAATAAATTCGAATCCATTAATTGTTTGATCATCTCTGGATCCCCTAACGGAAGTTCAAATGTAGCGGACAAAACAATATCAGATGAATGTTTGATTAAGGATTCACGATATCCGAACCTCAACTCTTCATTCGAGCGCGTCACAACCTTTCCCTCCGATAAAACAACGGCTTCGACTAAATAATCTTTTGTTTCTCCCCCATAGCACCCAGCGTTTCCTCTCACCGCCCCGCCGACCGTGCCTGGCAATGTAATCGCCCATTCAAGTCCTGCAAGACCAGCTTCACCAACTTTTCTTGCAAGCAAGATCATTGGCACACCAGAATCTGCATGAACACGATTTTTATCAATACTCATTTCACGCATAGCAATCTTGATCATCACACCATCAAATCCCTGATCAGACACAAGCATATTCGAGCCTCCACCAAGAATGCACATACGGAATGAATTCGAATCCGCAATAGACAAAACGTGCTGAAGTTCTTCTACGGATTTCACTTCCACAAAATACTTGGCAGGCCCGCCAATGCGAAAATTCGTGTGTTTGCTCATGGGTTCGTTTTCCTTAAAACGGTCACCGAGCAATTGTTGAAGTTCTTCATGCATAGTAAAGAAATCATAACATCTTATGGAAACAAGGGAAATAAAAAAACCGAGTCAGCAAGACTCGGTAGAAGCGTTCATCTTGGGCTCGGCAGACATCCAGAGATCGTATTTCATTATGATTCTGGTTGGGAGCCAAAGGTCAGAACCAACCTTCGGTTCAAGGCGCTCCAAGCAAAGCTCGGGCAAATCCTCTCCGTTTTGAAATTCAGAAAAATCAAGGAGGATCACACCAACATCAATCATGTACTCAAGCTTCCGAGAGGAGAAACCTCTTTTTGTTTGCCATTTCTTTCGATCAAAAATGATTTCTCGTGCGTGCTCTTGAGACGCAACAAAGACTCCTTCGATCGGCGTTCTTCCGTCCTCACTCAGGTAATAGACCCCGACAACGGTACCGTCCACACGCATGAAATAGCGATGCATGTTTTGAAAGAAGCTGAGATCAGGCATGAGCTCTCTCCGTCAAATGAACTTCATCCACAAATGATTCGTGGGTGAGAGGTGAAGATAACAAATCAGTGGAGGAGCGTCAATCAAGACAAGAACATGAACAACAAAAAAACCAAGTCTTCTCAGACTCAGTTCAGCTTGATCACAACCAGGTTGCGCAGTGTCTTGTCGCGACGATTCGAGTGGAAGAGGAAGTTGCCTTCCGCATCCTTCGAAGTTGCGGTGTCGAATTCGTCTTCCGTGATTCCCTTGATTCCGTACTCACCAAGTTGGTGACGGACAAGAGCGAACAGATCGATCGTCCCTGCCTGCGCATTGGTCACTACCGAAGCCGGAAGCGCAGACAAATACTCAACCATGAGCTTGTTCGCAGCAGCGAACGGATGATCCGTCGTCGGATGGACGAACGTCTCGGGCCGAATGCCAGCAGCGAGGTAAGCCTGAATACGATCGTGAACCTCGCGGTACGGAACCATCTTGGGAGATCCGGAATTATACGCGGCAATGCTCGACATGAAATCGAGTTGATCGATTGCCGCATCGACGACAGAACTGTGCTCTCGACACTCAGCATCATTCCCCAGGATCTGCTTGCGATCAATGACCGCATCCCGACCGCAGTGAAGTGCCGCAAGAGAGTTTGACCGATCATCGAAAATTGCGACGCCGAGGCAATCAGCCGAGGCCAGGAAATAGGCATCACCAGGGTGCGTAAGGATCACACCATCCGCATCCGCTCCGCGAAAGAAATTCGGGAGCGACTCGTACGGAAGATCCGCATCAGTCACAACCTTCGCATTGAACGCAGGCTTCGGCACGAACGCTCGCTTGATGTCATACTTCCGCATGACCTCTTCGATCGCTTTCGTGATGCCTGGATTCTTTGCTTCCATGTCTTCTCGAGATGTTCCGGCGTAGTTCCAGTTGAACGGAGCGCCGAAAACAATGATGGTAGCTTTTCCGTCGAACAACTCACGAACGTAAACGGGCTTTTGAAGATTCACCTTTCCCCCTTTTTGCCTGCGAAATTGTTGAAGTGCAGACCTGAGAGAATAGCTGATTTTTGTGAAAATGTCAAGCATAAGAGACTAGCAAATCTCTCGTGCAATACAATCAATATCCCCTGCCCCCATCACAATCAGCACATCATTTGATCTAACCACTTGCTCGAGAGCTGATCTCACCGCGTCAAAGTTCGAGGAGAACATGACGTGTGCTCCAGGATTTTCTGTTTTGATTTTCTCTACAATCAGCCTTGACGACATTTCGTGTTCTTCGTTTCTTCCGGCAACATCATAGATTTCCGCAACGACTGTTTCATCTGCAAGCTGAAGGACTTCAACAAAGCCATCGAACAAGGCTTTCGTTCTGGAGTGTTGGTGTGGTTGAAAACACAAAACAATACGGCGACCAGGGAAAAATTCTCTGGCAGCTTCAATGGATTTTTTTACCGCAGTTGGGTGATGTCCATAATCTGAAATAACATCTGCTTCACGCCATGTGCCAACACGTTCGAATCTGCGCCAGATTCCGGGGAACGTTTCAAGAACTCGCGCACAAGTTTCGAACGGAATACCGAGTTCCATTGCAGCAGCCGTTGCCGCAATTGCATTCATAACATTATGAGTTCCAGGGATGATCAATTTTAATCTTCCGATGATTTCCTCACGACGAACAGCAAATGATTGTGATCCTTTTTCTGTGAGGCGATCTGTTGCAATGTAATCCGCACTGTTCTCATATCCATAAGTGACTGGACGCTCGACTTTAAGCTTCATGGATTCTGCATCGTCCGCATTCAAAATCATCATTCCTTTTCCGATCAGTTTGTCAGCGAAAATCTGAAAGGTGTCGCGAATGTGATTGATATCACGGTAGTAATCGAGGTGGTCTTCTTCAATATTGGTCAGGACAATCATCTCAGGATGAAGATTCAACATGTTTGCTTGATACTCACATCCTTCAACGACAAAGAATCGGCCCTTGCCGAGACGAAGATTCTTATCTGGAAAGTTTGGAACAAATGAACCGACGAGTACAGTTGGATCATAACCAGCTGCCTCAAGCATGAGTCCGAGAAGAGCCGTTGTTGTACTCTTGCCGTGTGTTCCTGTAACAACAATGGTTGAAAAGTTCTTTGAGACTTCACCGAGAAATTGAGCATATGAGACTTCTGGAATTCCGCGAGCGCGAGCTGCTTCACGCTCAGGATTGGTCGAAGGCACAGCCGACGAGTAGATGACGACCTCTATGCCGTCGAGAACGTGAGATGAATCGTGACCGATGGATACCTGAACACCTTTCTTGTTCAGGTCTTGAACCATCTCAGAATCATGCACGTCTGATCCTGTCACATGCTTTTCTTTTGAAACTAAAAACTTCGCAAGCGCAGACATTCCAATCCCGCCGATTCCGATAAAGTGAAAATGGTTTTTTTCGAGAAGCATAATAGTTGTCATCCTGAGCGAACGCTTCAGGTTTAGCCGAAGGATCTCGTGTTACATGAGATTTCTCCGCTCGTCGATGACTCCTCGGTCGAAATGACACAAGAAGAAATCTTGTTGAATACGCGTAAAGGATAACAAAAAAGCATCAGTCTTTCAACTAATGCCTGAGAATTTCTGTATTGTCTGTTGTTGTACAAATGATCGAGTGAAGAACAGAACTGTAGGCAATACCTCCATCAGATGCCCAATGGAGATTCCATGCCATAGAAACATCTGCAAATTTCCGGTCATAGATGAACGGTGTGCAGAAGTCCTCTTTGTCTGTGATGGTGGCAGCGATCTTTCCTTCTGTGTCGATCAGGAATTCACGCAAGAATGTTCCTGGGGGGAAACGTCTTTCTTCATGCAAGGTCACGATGGATTGCTGTTCATGGCCTTGCGACGATTCTGTTGTGATACGAGCGCCGATACTGGCGCCAGACGGTGCCCAAACGAGATCTTCCTCATTCATGGAAAATGTTCCCTCATGAATCAGATTCCCGTTCAGATAGATTTGTCTGTATTCGGAATGGACATCCGGCCTCACGAGCCACGCAAGCGAACGCTCACTTGGCGAGACCCACAGATGCTCGATTTCTCCTTGCCATTTTTCTTTCATCGGGAACGTAAGGGTGTTATCTGCACCCACAACGCTCAACCGAGAATGGGCACGTGATTTTGTAACGATCACGTATTGATTTTGCACACGCACAAGCTTTCTGACTTGTTCGTCTGGTGTGCAAAGAATCATGGCCCAATCTTCAATTCCATTTGCAGTAACACGATAGCGATGAAAGTTTCCTTCTAGTCTTTCTAGAATGACATGGCTTCCATCGGACATCGGTTTTACACTTCTCATATCCTGAAAGTTCAAGGAGCCGAGTCGGGTCCAGATCTGTTCAGAATGAGACGTATCATCACTATCCCCAAAAAGGACAACCCCGTTTGGAGAACAGTGAATATTCTTCACTGAGCAGATTGGCTGCCCAAGAAGTCTTGGTCTTCTTTTTTCACTCCTGTATTCATAGACTCCGCACACAAGAGCGCCTACCGGAAGTCCCCAAATCAACAGACGACTTGCACTAATATCTAATACCCGCGTCCTTATGCGCTCGCCACGATAAGTGTGACGAAAACGAAGATGCGGAATATAAGACAAGTTGTGCTCTATTCGTTCTGTGAGCAGCCCACCTTCCACAACGACAGCCACAGACATTCCATCACGACTCACCGCTAGGCGGTGTGCGGCAATCTGCTCCGAGAGCTTGGTTGCCGAAACAGGTTCAGACAGACAAAAAATCTGATGAATGACTCCCCGAAAAAACGGACGTTCCGTTACTCGTGGTGGTTGTAACTTACGCTGTGTTGTTTCCATGGTGGACACCTCACTCGCTGACTCACATGAAGGTAAGTCAGTGTCTTAACCTAGCGACATTTTCCCAGATTGTCAATACGATGTGTGTCACGTACAATGCGCGTACACTAATTTTTCCTATGTTTATAGCAAAACAAGA
>CAIKXH010000006.1 GCA_903831335.1 Candidatus Uhrbacteria bacterium
ATGTCACACGTGTGAACATGGTTACATTTGTTGTGCTCGTCGTTGTCTGCTTTGCTTACATCGTTCAAGTAAACAGTACGGCTTCCAAGGGGTATCAAATTCGAGATTTGGAAAATACAATTCAAGAACTGACTGTTTCAAATCAACAATCAGAATTAGAAATTCACCAAGCGCAATCACTTGAGAATATTCAACACGCGGTGAAAATGATCGGAATGGTTCCATCAGATCAGGTTGTCTATGTAGATGCACGTGGTGGATCGGTGGCCTTTGCAAAGTAATGCGACAATAAACAAGTTTTTTCACACGTCGCAGTATCCTGAGGAGGAGTCTTCGACGACGTAGGATCTTTCATTAAAAAAAAATCGACCGTGAGGTCGGTTTTTAGTTTCTTGTCTCATGTGAGATGGGAGCGTCTGCGACATCGAGACGAACACGAGAAGCTGTTTGCGGATCTTTTTCTGCGAGTTGTTTTAGAAAGTCGTCCATTTCTTTTTGCATCGCCGCTGCATCAAACATGGAATCATGCGGATCACCAAGTGCAAGAAGCATGAGGGGTTTATCTTTTGTGATCTTTTTTCCGAATCCATGATGGCCAAGAGCAATCTGAATGGCGAGTTGCAGGTTGTCTATGGAAGATTTGTCATCTAAGTAGCGTCTACTAATGACAAAGCCTGGCGGAAGCTTATCGCCCACAGCTGCCTGGTTAAATTGGCCAGTTCCATCATAGTAGACGGTGCGAGCATAATGAAATTCTGCAGGACGAGAAAGTTTTTCAATGTGTCCGAGATAAGGAACGCCGAGTTCTTTTGCAATTTGCTGTGCTTTTTCTTTAGCAACTTCATCGACGCTTTTGTCTGTAATGTTATTGTCCTTGCAGTATTTCTCTGCAGCTCCACACCCCTCATGACTTTTTACTCCTTTGACTCCCATCGCTTGCAACCGATCGACGAGTGTCGCTCGCTCTTCATCTGATAAAAGGATTCCACTTCCCGCAGCACGAAAAAGACCATTGTCGGTTCCTTCATCAATGCAGCACAAACAAGATTCGCCGTCTTCAAATAAGGATTCGGCGTTTTCCTGTTCAAGCATTTTTCCAATACCCTTTTTATAGAGTTCTTGCATTTTGCGTTCCGAATTGAACCAAGCAATATCCCGTTGCATGTCCGGACTTTCATGTTCCATGTTTTGCATATGGCGTGAGTATAGCAAAAAGTCCTTGAGTCGATAAGCGGTTGAGCGAGGTGGACTGAATCAATTTGCAAATAGTGTTCCTATAGAATCGTATTGACTCAACGAGTCACAGACTATCTGCTATACTTCTCTCGTATGTTGCTTTATAACACTCTTTCCAGATCAAAACAGGAATTTACGCCAACAACACCCGGTCGTGCCAGTGTCTACTCTTGCGGTCCAACCGTCTATTGGTTTGCGCATATCGGAAATATGCGTGCATTTTTGTTTGCGGATGTGCTTTGTCGGGCACTCAGATTTAATGGATACGCCGTCGAACAAGTCATGAACATTACAGATGTCGGGCATTTAACAGATGATGCAAGTGAAGGGGAAGACAAGATGATTGTTGCGATGAAGCGTGAAGGAAAAACAGCTTATGAGATTGCGGAATTTTACGCGCAAGCATTTTTTCAAGATCTTACGACATTGAATATCATTCCTGCATCGAAGTTTCCACGCGCAACAGAACATATTGCAGAACAAATTGAAATGATTGAACAGCTTGAGAAAAATGGATTCACCTATCAAACATCCGATGGAATCTATTTTGATACATTAAAGTTATCTGATTACGGTCGATTGTCCGGACAAAAATCAGAAGATAAACAAGCAGGTTCTCGTGTAGAAATGGGAGAAAAGAAAAATGCGACAGACTTTGCTCTATGGAAATTTAGTCCTTCGACAAGCTCAGGAAAGAAAAGAGAAATGGAATGGGAATCTCCGTGGGGTGTCGGCTTTCCGGGTTGGCACATTGAATGTTCAGCCATGTCCAAGAAGTATCTGGGCGTACCATTTGATATCCATACGGGCGGAATCGATCATATTGCGGTTCATCATGAAAATGAGATTGCACAAACAGAAGGAGCAG
>CAIKXH010000007.1 GCA_903831335.1 Candidatus Uhrbacteria bacterium
CGCCATTCGCAAATGTGATGCAATCAAATTTTTTATGCTTATTCTTTTTGAGACAAATTCACTCGAACAAAATACATACATCGCACTTTCTGAACCGTTGAACGAAGTTGGAAAGATGCTTGGTGGTTGGTATGGACAATTAACCAAATCTGTTTCTCAAAAACAAAACTCTCCCAATGAAACCTCGGGAGAGAAATGAAGAGATTTGCTGGGCAAGGAACGCGAACCCGTTCTCACGATTCCACCTGTTGTCGGGATAGTCGTTGTACGCATTGAGCCAGCGACCGTCATCGTTACGATTCGCCGTGAGGAGGTTCGGATTGCCGTCAGAATTGTGCGAAGAATCTTCCGTGCCACCACCCTTCGAACCTGCCTGCCGGCAGGCTGGTACTCTCAGGGTTGAATCGAATTCGGTATCTTTCCTATCAACAGACAGGTTTGTAATACCCTAATACTTCGCACCAAGTATCTTCATTTTTATGTGAAGGTTCTGCATGCGCGACGCTGTTTGCAACTTTCATCGCAACCATTCTGCACGCATGGATACCAGTTTCGGTGGCCAAAAACTTTCATCTTTGACATATTCACCTACTTCCAAAATAAGTTTATCACACCTGCCTACCGGCAGGCAGGAAAACAAAAAGACGCCGTACCCAATGTTGACCTTCAACATGAGCACGGCGCAGTTGATACAAAGGACTAAGGAACTAAGTGCCAGATGCACAAGGTTCTGAGAACCAAGTACTAAGGCACTTGCTGGGCAAGGAACGCGAACCCGCTCTCACGACGCCACCTGTCGCCGGGATAGCCGCTGCACGCACCGAGCCAGCGACCGCCACCGTTACGAACCGCCGCGAGGAGGCTCGGATAGCCGTCAGAATCTTCGATGGGTTCGTGCATGGCAACGATCCACCACAGACCCATGGACTCGATCTCCTTGTCCGTGAACTGTTCGCGAATCAAGCAGGCGATGTCGGCATTCGGCTTCACGAGTTTCATCTCATCGGCCTTGGCGCGGATGTTCTGGGTGATGCGGTCGTTGTCCTCGAAGAGCGAACCCTTGAGGATGACGATCTCGTACGTACCCGCGACAGACGGCTTGAACTTTTTCGAACGAAGCACGCTTTTCGCGTAGTCTCCCACCCGATTGCCTTTCGTCTCCGTCCGCGAAATCCACTTGTCGCCCGCCGTCGGCTTGTCGAGCGTGACCGTGAGGTAGATGACGCCATCAACTTCACGCCAGCACCTGGTAGTTTCGGAGACCGACAGTTCGTCACGAAGGAAACGATCGGCTGCTTCTTCGCCACCGAGTTTGTTGACAATCGACTCAAACCAATTGTGAGGGCGATGACCGTATTTGGACATGACTGGACCCCTTCCGGCTGATAACCGGCTTCTTTCCGAGCCTGATAGACTCGGTGCTGAGTGGAAACACTTCCTCATTTACGCAAAGAGGAACCAAAGTGACCTCTGAACACTCGCTCAGATTTACCGTGGCAAAAAATCGCTCTTTTCAGGGCAACTTATTGCCAAAGTCAATCCGTATTGATATCCAAATATATCACAAAATCGCCTTTTCGTCAACAGTATGGCATAATTCTTTCACTATGAAACTCATCATTGGACTCGGAAATCCAGGGAAAAAATATGATCAAACTCGTCATAATGTCGGGTTTCTTGTGGTAGATGAAATGGCAAAACAAATAGGAATCGATTTTAAGAACAAGACATCCTTTGAAGCAGAGGTGGCGGAACCAGACTCCCGCAGCGTTACCTCCCCCTTAATCAAGGGGGAGCATGAGGGGGTCGTTCTCCTGAAGCCTCAAACGTACATGAATGTGAGTGGACGCTCTGTCAAAGCCTACATGTCAAAAAACAAATGTCAGGCATCGGATCTTGTTGTTCTTTACGATGATGCCGATATTCCGTTTGGAGATGTGCGTTTCAAACAAGCAGGCTCAAGTGGCGGACACAACGGTATGCAATCCATCCTCGATATTTTTCCGAAAGGAACTTCAATCGCGCGCGTACGTGTTGGAATCGGAAGACCACCGAATCCGGACATGTCACTTGATAAATTTGTCTTGCAGAAATTAAGCGCAGAAGAAAAAAAGAAATTGCCAGAGATCATTGAAAAGGCAATTCTAAAAGTGAAAGAGTGGAAAAGTGTAAGAGTGCAGGATGTTTCTTCTTAACTTTTTCAAACAAAAAACTTTCCCCTTCCATCACTCTTTCACTCTTTCACTTTATCACCCCCCCCATGCCACAACAGGATCTCAAATATTGGCTTGCCCTCACGCGCGTTCCGAATTTCGGGGCTGTGCGGATTGGAAAATTATTTCGCGCGTTTCCAAATATGGAACGCGCGTTTTCTGCATCTGTGATGGATTTGCTTGAAGCAGGACTTGATGCAAATACAGCGAATGGCTTTTTACAAACACGCATTCACATCAGCCCTGATCAAGAACTAGAAAAACTTCTTGCCGCTGGCGCACAAGCGGTCACACGTCGTGATCCAGAATATCCAAAATTACTTTCACAACTTTTTGATCCACCTGCAGTTTTGTTTTATCGTGGAACACTTCCAGGTCAAGAAAAAAAACATATTGCTGTTGTTGGATCACGTCAACCAAGCAAGTATGGTTTATATGCATGTGAACAAATTGTCGGACCACTCGCAGAAGCGGGTGCGGTGATTGTAAGCGGACTTGCCTACGGCATTGATGCGATTGCACACAACTGCACTGTGCAGCATGGGGGCACAACCATCGCGGTTCTCGGATCAGGAGTCGATGCGGCATCCATCTACCCTTCCGGCAATCGTGCCATCGCCTCACAAATTCTCGCGCATGGTGGAGCGATCATTTCTGAATTTCCAATAGGAACTCTTCCGCTCAAAGGCCATTTCCCTTTTCGCAACCGCGTCATCGCCGGGCTTTCACACGGAACACTTGTGATTGAGGCGGCCCAAAAATCTGGATCGCTTATCACAGCTCGTTGTGCTCTTGAAGCTGGGCGAGATGTATATGCCGTCCCAGGCCCGATTGATTCACCCTTAAGCGAAGGACCAAACAACCTGATCAAAATGGGTGCAACGCCTGTCACGTGTGCGTCAGATATTATGGAAGTGAAAACAGTCACTGCTTCGACATACATCTATGAACCAAGATCAGAAAATGAACGATTGATTCTCGAGCGTCTCTCGCATGAACCCGTGCATACAGATGAGCTCGCACAAGCTCTTGAAATCCCAATCGAAACACTCGGAAGCACAATCACACTTCTTGAAATGAAAGGCATTATCAAACACGAAGGCGGCCGTTATTATACGCGTGTAAAATGATCTAGAGTTGACGAAAGAGAAAGTAGTGAGTAGTTTGTAGTTGGTAGTTAGGGTTTAAGGTGATTTATTTTTTATTTAAAAAAAGATAAACTTCCTCATTTC
>CAIKXH010000008.1 GCA_903831335.1 Candidatus Uhrbacteria bacterium
CTGAACTGCCAAAGATCATTCTTATCGTAGAGGATGAGTCGTCTCTCATGCTTGTTCTACATGACAGATTGCGTGATGAAGGATTCCGAATTTTTCAAGCAGCAAACGGACAAGAAGCACTCGATCTTGCTTTGAAAGAGCATCCAGATCTCATTATGCTCGATTTACTTATGCCAGTTATGGACGGTGTAACCATGCTGAAAGAATTGCGTAAGGATGAGTGGGGAAAAGAAGTAAAGGTACTTGTGCTCACAAATTTGAGCACAGATGAAAAACTAGATGAAGTGAAGGAATTTGGGGTTGAAGATTATCTTGTAAAATCAGATTGGAAAATTGAAGATGTTGTGCAAAAGATTAAAAATCTCATGCCATAATAAAAAAATCCGGGAAGTCCCGGATTTTTGTTTACCAAATGAATGGAATAATTTTCTTTGATCGTTGTTTATAGGTGGGGTATTCAGAAGGGAAATGTGTTGTCATAAGCTTTTCTTCTTTATTCATCCGAATCAGGAATCCAATAAAGATCATGATGGTTGCGATATAGCTTGCGAAGGTTCCTATTGTCAGAGCTGTTCCGAGCGTGGCAAGAAAATATCCTGTATAGATTGGGTGTCTAACGTATTTATAGGGACCTGATGTGATAAGTTGATGATCTTTTTTCAGGGTAATCACGGCTCCAGACCAATTTTTTCCGAGTGTTAGGCGTGCCCAAATAGCGAACGCAACAGCAGCGATCGACAAGAGGACGCCGATGATTCCGAGTCCCGTCGAAACAGGAGTGATTTGCGCAGCGAGCGTTCCTTTGAAAAATGGATAGAATAGAAAAATAGGCGAACCAAAAAGAAGGGCATTTGCGATGATCTGCGCGATCGGATTTGGAAGAGAGGTTGTTTTCTTGTTTCCAAAGGAAAAGTAGGACCACACAGCAAACATCATGAGCCAAGCAAAGATCGAGAGAGAGGTTAGAAGAGAATACATATACAGGTAGTATAGCAAAATTAAAACACCGAACATAAAGCTCAGTGTTTTAATATGGCGGAGGAGTCGAGTTGTGTGCCACTAGTTTGGTGGTATTTAAAGGGGTTTTGGGAAATTGTTTGTGAATGGAATTGAGGAAGATGAGTTATATATATTACAATGGTTTTGTTTGAAATCTAAAAAAGAGTCTGTACATTGTTTTAGGAAACAACTCAAAAAATAAATTTTGTGTTTAATTATTTTCCAATCATATCGAACCAACCAAAACGCTGTGGATGATTATTATTTTGTTTATATTCAAACAATTCTTGAATTGTAAGACCATGCTGAATATCTGTCATATCAATTGCAAGAACCCACATAATATCTTCAATTAGTCTCCAACAATGATCAAATAATGTTTCTGAATATTCTAAGGTTAAATAAGTATTTAAACTTTTAGTGTACTCTAGAGATTTATTAGCTTTGTGTTCAATGATGTGGTTTCGGACATCTTGTAATATTTTAATCCAAACTCTCTCCATTGCTATCATTTCGACAAACCGATTTGGTATTGCAGGGTGTTTAGCTAAAAAATTAGCGCATCCATTTATAAATTTTACATCATCTTGAAACATAAAACCTATTTCATATCCCATCATCTTTGTAACGTACTGGAAACGATCTTTAAGTGCTATTACAAGATTATTGAATAAACTCTCAATGAGTTTTCTTTTTTCATTTTGAGCTACTGTTGAATCTGACCATTTTTCTCGCAAATCCCGTAAGTTTTTTAATGCCGGCTCAAGACCATCGAACAGAACATTGAAAATTGCGTGTTGAATTTCTAATTTTATTTCTCCTCCAACGATTCCACCTAAAATTTTATCTTGAAAATGAATTAATCTGGACATGAATAATTCA
>CAIKXH010000009.1 GCA_903831335.1 Candidatus Uhrbacteria bacterium
CGTCGTCCATGTTCCGTCTGGATTGATCGCGCGTGCTCTTGGGTCATCTGTTTTAAATGTCACAGTTTGTCCAAATCCATTCCCAAATACAGGGGAATATTCGATTCGTTCTAGCATAGGAGGCAATAAATTCCAACGACTAGAGATCGCTACATCTGATTCACTTACACGCGCTCCGAATATGTCTGATAGGTAATCTGCTGCCCCACGATCATGAGGAAACGGAAAAGCCACAGCGGCAATAAGAAAGAAAATTCCAAGACAGGCAACCAAACACAATCGACCAATACCTAGGATAAATTGTTTTATCGTTGTTTTAAAAACAAAACAAACAGAGCAAAGAATCATAAAAACAGCTCCGAGTGCCCCAAACAGAAAACTTCGTGACATGCTTATCAATAATACAGATGCAACAAGAGATAAAAGCACTATGGTGAGCGTACGATCGCGTTTTGATTGTGAGACGAAAAGACGCGGCAAAATCAAGAACCCAAAGACGATTGCAAATAGTTGTGTTTGCTCGAACACACGATAAATCCCCATTCCCACATTTGTAATTTCTGCGAATCGAATATCACGCAAATACACATAGGCGATCTTCAAAACTGGTTCTGAAAAATGCGTATAGGCATACAAGATAAGAATGGAAATACCAGAGGTAAAAACGGTCGCTGCAGCGAGCATTTGTAGAATAACTCGTTGCTTTACCGAATTCCAATGAACATTCAATGCCGGCAACAAATAACACAAATAGAGGTATGCATTTCCATCCTGAAATACTTCAATAGCTGATCTTTGCAACAACCCAACGATTCCACCAATAAAGATTGCGAAGATGAGTGGAAGAAAAGGCGTGATACGTGAATCACGCAGTTGAACAGCTGTCTTTTTTCTTAAAATGGCTAGCGCCCAACCAATAAAGATTGCAAGAAAAATAACCATTCTTACCGAAACGCGAAGTGGTCCTACATGAGCGGAAATGAGATACCCGTGCGCATTTGAGAGTAATTCAAGGAGAGCGATGAAAAGACCATATTCAAGTTTTAGATACGTTGCAATCAGGGTTACCGCACCAACGAGCGCAAGCATGAGTAAACCGATATATCCAAAATACCCAACGATCGATAACAGAAATAGAATTCCAAAACCAATAAGGGTCATTCGAAATGGTTTTCCGAAAAATTCTTCCATCATAAGGGCTTGATCAGTGCGGCAACATAGCCAAACACAACGAATAATGGATTTAAGATCGTAAAGAGAAGCCACGTGCCAAATCCATAATGCTTTCGCATATAGCGTCGCAAGCTTCTGCGAACCATTTCTTGCTTTTGATACGTTGCAACACGCTCAAAACTGCTTCCCTTTTTATGCTTCGCTTGAATATTCGCGAAATACCGAACTCGATACCCTGCATCTTTTGTCCGTTTGGCAAAATCCACTTCCTCATACCAAAGAAAAAATCCATCATCAAGGCCCGACAACTTCTCATACACATCACGACGAACACAAAAGAATGCACCCATCACCTGATCAACATCTTGGGATTTTGTGTAGTCGAAATCTTCCATCCTCCAGTGTAAAACAGGTTTGATAGAAGGAATGAGATGTGGAACTTTTGCGAGCAATAACAATTGATCGACGGGTGTTGGAAATCTCCACACACATGCCTGCTGTGTGCCGTCGAGATTCTTCAGAGAAATTCCGCCAATACCAACATCTGGATTTTCAGTCATCGCCTTCTCTATTTGAACAAGCGCATCGTCTACAAAAACAACATCTGGATTCAAAAGCAATAGATAGTCTCCGATCGCAGACTTTGCCCCAAGATTGCACCCTCCTGCGAACCCTAAATTCTTTTCACTAAAGACAAATTTCACCTGAGGGAATTTCATTTGTAATTTTGAGAGATCATCCCCAGAACCATTCTCAACAACAATTACCTCGACACTGCCAACTGGATGAAATTGGAAAAGCGAATCAAGAAGCGTTTCAAGATAATCTGCTGTTTTATAATTGACAGTGATCGTACTGATCATACAAGATGATGTTTTTTCAAAATGATCTGTTTTGCCTCATGATATTTTTTTACTCGTTTTGGCATCCAACCAATAAACTTCCACGGAAATTGAATCATGAGTGATGGAAGCCAAGTAGACATTCGTTCTGGGCGATCCTCTTCTACAACTCGGAATAATTCTTGTTGAACCAATACCCCCTTCCCTCCGCGATCAAGAATAGTGAGCCACAAATCCCAATCCTGAAAGCGCTTTAAAGACTCATCAAAATTCGGGAAAGCTTCTTTGCGTATCAAAGCTGATGTGTGGATGTAATTCATGCGTTTTAATCTGTTGCCATCAAATGGAAATGATGTGAAGGATTTCCAGCCCCACTTAAACCCAGAATAAGCAAAAGCAGCCTCAGGACGCTCTTCAAGCGCTTGTTCGAGCTCAGAGAGCATATTTTGTTGCATATTGACGTCTGCGTCACAAAATATCACCAATGTACCCTTTGATTGTTTAAAGCCGTTATTTCGAGCTGCAGGTGCCCCCTGATTTGATTGTGTTATTACCTGTATTCGATCTTGAAATGTTTCCAAAATTTTCTTTGTATTGTCTGTGGAGCCATCATCAACAACAATTACTTCATCTGCCAATCTCAGCTGCGCAAAAACAGAATCAAGACACTGAGCAAGTGTTGATGCGTGCTGGTATGTCGGAACAATGACAGAGATTGTCTGCTTCATACAAGATACGGTTCAAGTTTTGAAAACTGTTCTTTAGGTGAAAAAGTAGACAATACGCGCGCTCGAGCCGCTTGCCCAAGTTTTATTCTTAATTCCTCATCTGAGGCCAATGCTAATATCGACGTTGCGAGCTCTTCAATATTTCCATCTTCAATCAATAAACCTGTTTCACCATCAATGACCGCTTCATCAACTCCGCTCATTCTTGTTGCAATCGAAGGAATACCAAATCCGGCAGCTTCTAAAAATACCATTCCAAATCCTTCTTTATCTATTGGGTCATCTTTTATTGGCAAAACAAACACATCTGCTTCTTGATATGCTTGCGTAAGCACATCATCAGAAACATCGCCCAAAAATACAACGTGCGAATCAATCTTTAGTTCGATTGAAAGAGAGATGAGTGTTTCTTTCATAGGACCATCTCCAGCAATTGTGTAGCGAAATGATGTGAGTGATCCATTCATTTTTAAAA
>CAIKXH010000010.1 GCA_903831335.1 Candidatus Uhrbacteria bacterium
AATTATCATCCACCCCATTACAGAGTTCATTCTGGTTTGGGTGGATGTTTTCATTGAGGTCATTGCAATCGCTCTTATTTGCGGCATATCCACTCGGAACTGAACAGGCTGATTTTTTCACCAATGGACTGCCATATCCGTCTTGGTCGACGTCGACGAAGAATGTTGCTTGGGTTCCCTCATCGGTTTGCCCATTACAATCATCGTCGATTTCGTTGCAGAGCTCTTTTGCGGTTGGTGCAATTTCGAAAATTGCATCATTACAGTCGAGCTTGTTTGTCACAAAACCAGCAGGCTTTGTGCAGGCGAATTTCTGAGTGAGCGCATCCCCGAAACCATCTTGATCTGAATCTGCATACCACGTTTTGACATCAACCGCAGACGGTTCATCTGTCAGTTCGTTGCAGTTGTCATCCATTCCATTGCAGAGTTCGTCTGTGTTTGGATGGATTGCTTTTTCGAGATCATCGCAGTCTGTGTGATCAGACACGTGTCCAATCGGGGCAGAGCAGCCATAGATCTTTTTCTTTTCGTTGCCGTAACCGTCCGCATCTTTGTCTTCGTAGTATGTATTCAGTCCGGTTTCGTCTGTTTTTCCGTTGCAGTCGTTGTCGATACCATCACAGATTTCTGTTGCGCCAGGGTGAGCACTTGCATGCACATCATCGCAGTCTGTGTGGTTCAGGATGTATGTGGGTGGGGCAGTGCAGGCCGTGACTTCGTCGGCGATGTTTCCATAACCGTCTTTGTCAGAGTCTTTGTAGAAGACTGTTTTCACATCTTCGTCTGTAAGCCCATCACAATCATTGTCGAGTTCGTCGCAGATCTCTCCGCTTTTGTTTGTGTCTGTTACGCAGAGAGTTCCTAGATGTTCTGGATTGCAAACCATCGTTCCGTTTGAACAAATTCCCGTTCCGCAGCTTGTGCCAAGGTCTGGAAAGAGTTCGTCGGTTTTTCCGTTGCAGTCATTGTCGAGTCCATCACAGATTTCTGGTGCGTTTGCATAAACGTTTGCACGAGTGTCATCACAGTCGTTGTCTGTGATCGTTGCACCAGTCGGCTGATCACAGGCAATGATTTTTTCGCCTGCGCCATATCCATCCTGATCAACATCGCGATACCAGATGCGGGTTCCGACTTTTGGATTCGAATCATCACAATCGTCAGGTCTTGGAATTCCGTCCTGATCCACATCAAGACGTTTGCCCCAAAGGACATCAGAAATGAAGGGAGAGATTTGTTCGCACCCGATCGACATGATCGAGAGAAGGATAAGAAGAATGCGTGCGTTCACACGACCTCCGTTTTGGTTGTAAGGAACGTAGGGGCATTGTTGGGTAAAAAAGCCTAAAAGTCAAGGGAGAGAAGGGGGAAAGTGAAAGAGTCAAAGAGTGAAAAAGTGAAGGGGTAATTTCTAATAAATTAAAACAAAAACTTCCTTCACTTTTTCACTCTTTCACTTTTTGACTTTTTTTCTTATGTTGCCAAAACCTCCCAATTTTCGTACACTTCGTTTACTATGTCGAACCCTGAAATGCCAAAAGCGTACGAATCTAAGCTGTACGAAGATGAAATCTATGCCACCTGGGAAAAAAGTGGCTTTTTCAATCCTGACAATCTTGTCGGAGAACCGTATTCCATCATGATGCCACCACCAAACGTGACAGGTGTTTTGCATTTGGGGCATGCGCTTGAAAATGCACTTATGGATGCGATGGCGCGTTATCAACGTTTGAATGGAAAAAAAGTTTTACTTGTTCCAGGAACAGACCACGCTGCACTTCCAACACAGGCAAAGGTAGAAAAAATGCTCATGGAACAAGGAATGAAAAACCCTCGCCAAGAATTAGGACGCGAAAAATTAGTGGAGAAGATTCGGGAGTTTGCAGAAGATTCTCGGGCAACGATTTTGGGGCAAGTAAAAAAAATGGGAACCAGTTGTGATTGGTCACGTCTTGCGTACACATTCGACGCACCACGCAACATTGCGGTGAATGAACTGTTTCGCCAAATGTACAACGATGGTCTTATTTATCGCGGTTACAGAGTTGTAAACTGGTCTACAAAAGGACAATCAACTTGTTCGGATGACGAGATCGAATATATTGAACGCGCAAGTGTTTTATATACATTTAAATACAGCAAAGATTTTCCAATCACGATCGCCACAACTCGCCCAGAAACAAAATTGGGAGATACAGCCGTTGCTGTGCATCCGGGTGATGAGCGTTATCAGAAATTTATTGGCCAAGTATTTACCGTTGATGTTGGCGCTGAGAAACCATTGGAAATTAAAGTGATTGCAGATGAAGGTGTAGACCCAACATTTGGAACAGGAGCTCTTGGAGTAACACCTGCCCATAGTCAGGTCGACTTTTTAATGTTTGAAAAACAAAAAGCTGCCGGAAACCCCATCGGTATGATTCAGGTTGTGGGAATTGATGGAAAGATGACAAAGGAAGCTGGGTCATATGAAGGACTCACTGTTGAGGAAGCGCGCGCGAAATTCGTTGGCTGGCTCTCAGAAAACGGATTGCTTGAAAAAGATCCGGAAGAAATCGTTCAGAATGTTGGGACGCATAGTCGGTATAAGGACGTGATTGAGGTCTTGCCCATGACGCAATGGTGGCTTGATGTTCAGAAAATGATCCCATCAAAGGGAAAGAGCTTGCGTGACCTCATGGCAGAAGCACTCACAACCGGACTCGACGGAGACACTTCAAAGAAAGTAACAATCACTCCAGAACGATTTACAAAATTGTATTTGCATCGCGTCGCCAATTTGCGCGACTGGTGTCTTTCTCGCCAAACATGGTGGGGCCACCGTATTCCTGTTTGGTATCGTGGCGAAGAAACGTTTGTGGGAAATGGTGTTCCAGAAGGGGAAGAATGGGAACAAGATCCAGATACGCTCGACACATGGTTTTCTTCAGGTTCGTGGACGTTCTCGACGCTCGGTTGGCCAGAGAAGACAAAAGATCTCGAAGCATTTCATCCAACAAACTGGATGCAAATGGGAGATGAGATTTTGTATTTGTGGCTCATGCGTATGGTGCTTATGAGTACATACGCACTTAGAGAGATTCCATTTAAGGATGCGTATATTCACGGAATGCTCCGTAACGAATCCGGAAAGAAATTTTCCAAGTCCGACGCAAATGGAATTGATCCGCTCGACATTATTGAAAAGTACGGATGTGACGCACTTCGATTGTGCGTACTCTCGGGTAATACACCAGGAAACGATTCACGTTTCTCGATTGAGAAGATTGAAAGCACTCGTAACTTTGTAAAC
>CAIKXH010000011.1 GCA_903831335.1 Candidatus Uhrbacteria bacterium
ATCAAATTTTCTGCCACGATCTCTGTTCTGTATCTTTTAACACCGTCTTGGCCTTCCCAATCACGTGTTTGCAAACGTCCTTCTACGTAGATCTTTTTTCCTTTTGCCAAATACTGTCCACAAATGTCCGCGAGTTTACCCCACGCAACAATGTTGTGAAATTCTGTTGCGTCTTGTTTCGCACCATCATTCCCAGTCCAGGAACGATTGGTTGCAATAGAGAACGAACAAACAGCTTGCCTCCAGGTGTCTGACGCATTTCTGGTTCACGTGTAAGATTTCCGATAAGAGTCGCGCGATTCAATGAGTACATACGTTTGATTTATGTTAAGCGTGCAAGAGTATTAAACTTTTTCTGACAAATCATCTTCCAAAATTTCATCCAATTTTTTGTCTAACTCTTCAATAGACATATTTGCTTCTGCGCGATCAACAGGCAATGCTTCTTCTGTTGATTCTGTACGTACTGTTTTTTCACGTACAAGAGCAGGCTTGTTTTCTACACGCTTACCTTCATCAGAAAGTGGTGGTACGTAAGCAAAAATTTCAAATTTCTTTGTCTCTGCTCCTGGAGCACGAAGAAGCAATGTGTGACGAAGAATTTCTTCTGTAAGTTCCATTTGGCGATTAAATGGACCGATCACACTTGGGTCTGCATCAAAGTGTACAAGGACATAAGATCCATGACGTGCTTTCTTAATGATGTAAGCAAGACGAATCTTTCCTACCATCTCATTGCGAAGAATCTTCGCACCAACTTTCTCCAACATTCCAGCAACTTTTGCTTGAATTTCTGCAACCTCTGCGTCTGTATAGTGTGTTCCCACAATATACAACAGTTCGTATTTGTTCATAGGTTTGTCTGGCCTCGACTAAAAGGTCGAAGCAGCCTGTTTTACAGGCCTCGGACAGATAATAATTATGGCCGGAGTGTAGCGGATTCGTAGGATTTGGTCAAGAAATGCGTGGATAATGATCCTGTAAGCAAGGCTACTCGAAAGGATTGACAAAAACGCCAAAAATAGGTATTATCTGCGGTTCATATTGAACAATCTCGTTCTTTCCACTCAGCAAAGGAGCTGTCATGCCACGCACGTTTGATGTCAACGCATGGAATTACGGAGACGAAACACGCCGAATGGAGGAGCTTCTGTTGCGTGCCAGGAAATACCTTCTCTGGGACTACGATTACCCGGACGATGAAATTCGCGACATGCGACAAGAGCACGGGAAGTCCTTTGGACTCATTTTGTGCAGAGCACTCGCGAAGTATATGAAACACAAGCATCTGATTCCGATCAGTGTTCCGGCCTACTTCGCTCCAAGACGTGAAATCGATGGATCCATCGATATTTACTTCGACGAACAACATTTCGGTCTTTCAGAGCTTGGAGAGCTCGCCAACTTTGGAACATGGTGGCCGCGCCGACGTTGTAACGCATGTATCATCCGAAGTTCGGAACTCGAGGAAGACTGGATCGATCCGCGATCTGGTGTTCACAAGAGCAAATTCACGAGCGACCATGTACTCACTTCAGACTTGGCGGTACTCCCCGATCTCAATCGGGTCATTGTCCAACAAGCTGTCTGGGGCTGCGGCTGCGTCATCGACATTGGCTATAGCAAT
Source organism: Candidatus Uhrbacteria bacterium (assembly GCA_903831335.1). Classification (GTDB taxonomy): domain Bacteria; phylum Patescibacteriota; class Patescibacteriia; order UBA9934; family GWF2-40-263; genus XYB2-FULL-45-11. The sequence goes on from CAIKXH010000011.1 coordinate 1,628, forward strand.
CTGCTTGACCGTGTGATTGCACGTGTTGCACGTGGAAATCTCAACCTGCAATACGGTGGATACTCAGGATTCACTTCTGCCACTTGGGACACAGATGCAATCACATCTGTGTACGATGCATACACGGGAGAAAAACTCTTTGGCTCCGCCATGGAGTTTCATCCTGGAAGAAGTGGACATGACAACCCCTACGACGTGAAGTTCGAACCGACATCAGATCTGTTCCCTGAATTGATTCGCGGACTCACGGACTCCCTCGCGTTCATGAACATCGACTTCGGAGTTCAATTCGAAGTGATCGTGGATCCGATCACGTTGACCTACCACCTGATCCAAATCCGCCCAAGCCCAATTGGTGTACGTGGTGAACCGCAAAAGACACCAGCAAACGGACAACTCCTTTGCACAACAGCTAAGGTGAACAAGGTTGGGAGTGTAACTGGCGAAGCCATCAGCATCAATGCTCACAACACTTCGACAGAACTCAAGAGTGCAATCAAGAATACCCACTTTGCGAACAAGTACGGTGAAAAACCCGACGAACGCATCTTCGAAGGAAAAATCATCCTGTGGGGAGATTTCTACATCTACTCACAACGATATTGTCCAACAGAATCCATTCATGGAGCAACACTGCTTGGAGCTGTTGCACACATCAGTGCAAAGTCTTTGTTCTTCAACGGCAATCATGGAACAACAGGACAAATGAACAACGAAGAAGTTGAGAACATGACGCGGGTCAACGACCAGAGCCTTATCCTCTCCGGTTTTGGACGGGACATGAAAGTGGACCGTCGTATGATCGCTGGAAAAACGTTCTGCCTTGTGAGCGACGGACTCATTGGCCAGATCTACCTTCTCCCCTAACCCATGCTCGCATGGGTTTTTTGTTACTCAAACATGCATTGATCGACAAAACCGCTCCGATCACGTACATTGATTCACGATATGCAAACCTTTTTCATTCTCGGCTCACATCCAGACCTCGCAAAAGCGGAAATTCTTTCTGTTGTGGGTTCTGATTCAAAAATTCTTCTTGAGTCATCAGCTGTACTGATTCTGGATTCTGTTACTGTGCCGCTCGAAGATTTACAAAATCGTCTTGGTGGAACCATTAAGATTGGAGTTATTCTTGATGAGTATCTTGGTGCAGATGCACGTGCATGTGGAAATGCCATTATTGAAAAAGCAAAGGAAGCGACAGGAAAAAATAAAATCACATTCGGTTTCAGTGCGTATGATTTAGGAAATCCGAAAGCTGTTCAGCGCATCATGAGAACGTTTAAGGTTCTCGGAAGTGAAATCAAACAAGCCTTGAAAGAAACAGAGCGCCCAGTTCGATTCGTACAAGCCATCGGAGAAGCGCTCACATCGGTCGTTGTTGATACAAATGGTCTTTGTGAATCAGGTGGAGAATTCTGCATGTTCGCAACAGAGACGTCGATTATTCTTGGACGAACTTCAACTGTGCAGGATTTCAAAGCCTGGTCTGATCGTGACTTTGGCCGACCAGCTCGTGACTCCAGATCTGGAATGTTGCCACCAAAATTGGCACGCATGATGATCAACCTCTCTGGTGCAAATCCAAGCTCATCCACAATCCTTGATCCATTCTGCGGATCCGGAACCATTCCAATGGAAGCCGCGCTCATGGGATTTACCCACATCATCGGAAGTGATATTTCAGAAAAAGCAATTCGGGATTCCCGCGTCAACACAAGTTGGCTCTACGAAAAAAAATTCCTCCATCCAATCACCCCAAAAGAAGAAATTGAATTTCATGTTTCAAAAGCAGAAGAGATTCAAAAAATCATCACAAACCCAGTGGACGCCATTGTTGCAGAAACCTATCTTGGTCCACCAAAACACGGATGGGATCGCCCTGCGCTTGAAGCACTAAAAGCGGAATTGATGAAAATGTACCGCGATTCCCTCGGCGCCCTATCAAAAAAGCTCAAAGCAAACGGCACGATCGTGATCGCCTTCCCGGCATTCGTTGTCAACAATGAAATCATCAAACTTCCTTTGAAAAAAGCCATTGAAGAGGCGGGGCTCACGCTTGAGAACGCATGGATGTATAGAAGACCAGATCAAATGACCGCACGTGAAATCGTGCGTATGAAAAAACGAACCTCGTAGGTTCGTTTTTTTGTTTTATCTTCTCCTTCCACGCATAACATTCATATTCCCGTACTTATCTTTTCCGATTTTTACATTCATGAGTTGTTCAACTTCTGTAATTGCCTTTATGAACCCTTGGATAAGCTTATCTTGACGATCATGCAATACTTTCATCTCTTGTTCTGATCGAGAAACTTCTGGAGATGCATCAGCAGCCCGGAAAAGATCCATGACACCCTCCTGAGAAAGTTGGATTTTCAAATCTTTTAATTTTTGATTTACCGTCAACTGAATGGCCGCATCACGCATTGCGGGAAATACAATGGAATCGACCTCGGAATCACCAGGAAAAGGTGTGAGCCGAATATTGAGAAACAGAAGACCCATCTCATGAGTTAAACTCGAATAGAGTTGCGGTAACGTTTTTTGCTCTCCATTGTGCTCTATTGTTGGCAGCGTAACAGGAGAAAATGTTTCTACAATTCTTCCAAAAAAACTTCCCTCTCTTTTTTGTCTTTTAGCGTGCAATGCATCTGTTTCCTCTTTTATTTCGCGGATGGGCTCTATATAGGAATTGATAGAAGCTAATTCTTGTTCTTTTTCCTTGATCGATTTCAGTGTTTTTTCAACCTCTTCCTGATCTAATCCTTGATCCATTTGTTTTCTCAGTTCAACAATGGTTTTAACGAGTTCTGCCCGAACATCTTGTGACAGGGTTTCTTTTGAGATTTCCCGCGCGCGTACAGGTGCGGTGTCTGCTTTTTTAAAAGGCACTTCAACCTTAAGTTCAGGTACCTCTCGGATCGATGATCTTGTTGGTTCAGGCATAAATATAATGAGTGATTGAAGAAAGTATAACACAAAAAAACAAAAAACCATCCGGATAAATGGATGGTTTTTTTGTTTCGTGCAATTCGTTGGGGGAGGGGCATGCCCCTCCCGTACGCGTTACACACCAACACGGAAATGACAGGTATCTCCGTCTTGGATCACATAATCTTTTCCTTCGACACGTAACTTTCCTTTATCTCTCGCACCCGCTTCACCCAATTCGACAAAATCTTTCCATGGAATGATCTCTGCGCGAATAAATGCTTTTTCAAAATCTGTGTGGATCACCCCAGCTGCTTGTGGTGCCTTGGTTCCCTTTTTCACGGTCCATGCGCGACACTCTTTTGGTCCAACTGTCATGAATGTGACAAGGTTCAGAAGCTTGTAGCAGTCTACGATGAGGCGATCGAGTCCAGAGAGCTTCAAACCAAGCGCATCCAAGAATTCTTTCTGCTCCTCCGGTGACATTTCCATGATTTCGGATTCTACCTTAATCGATAAAGGCAGTGAAAGACGATCAGGTCCAAGTGGAGACTTCCAGCTCTGATCTCCGGCAGTCGCTTCATCAACGTTTACGACGTACAAAATTGGTTTACGTGTAAGCATTGGGAAGTCCTTCAATGTTTTCTCTTCATCTTCTGTAAGCTCAACACTGTTTGCCATTTTTCCTTGTTCAAGAACAGCAAAAATTTTTTTCAACGCTGTTTCTTCATACTCCATTTCTTTTGTTTTCCCTGCGCGCATTTTTCCTTGCAGAAGTGCAAGACGTTTTTCAACAGATCCAATGTCAGCCATCGCAAGTTCGATCTCGATCAATTCGACATCGCGCAATGGATCAATTGTTCCCTCCACGTGATGAACA
>CAIKXH010000012.1 GCA_903831335.1 Candidatus Uhrbacteria bacterium
ACCAGAAGTGGTGTTCGTTGTAGATGCATAAAAACTGAATGTATAAAAACTTCCTGGTGATGTTTTTAATCGCTGAACGAGCAAACTTGCCGGATTAACACTTTTGGATCCATCAATAGGAACCATTGTTTGATCGACTTCAGGTTTTGTATTTTGAACAGGGACCATCCATCCATCCGGCACACCATTTTGATCTTCATCTTTTTCAAAACTTCCATTATTTACAAGATTCAATGTGAGTCCAGCATCATTTACATTCAATTCTGTACATCCAGCTTGATCTTGAGAACAAATCTTTGCTGCGTGCGTCAAATACAAACGATCTTCGTAAGAATACGATTTCACGGCTCCGCCTTGATAGCGGAAAGAACTAGCATTATTTGCGACATCATACGCAGAAGCACCGTTGTACCATTGGTACACACCATTTGCGTCTGCAGACTTTTGTGTTTTATACCACGCACAACCAGCATTTTGTTTTGTACAACTTGCATTATCAACTGTATTCAAAAGATAAGAACTTTCTTTTCCGCTTGAAACATCTTTCAAGGTCATACACGTTGCGTACTGTGCAGGACACTCATCACCCTTAATACGCCAAATGTTTTTCTCTTGCACACAATATCCAAACCCTTGTGTACATTTCCCTGTGTTATCTTCCCCAATACACGTTGGAGCATCTGCACAATACGATTGTCTTCCAGCTGACTGAGGGCTTATACGAATTTCCCCCATAGCCGATGCGCGACATTGCATTTCAGGAACTTTCAATACCCAACTTGGGTCAATCAAGTGACACCACTTATGCTCCTCATCCATTTGTCCATCTTCATTACAATCATTAAATGCATCCATGACCTGTTTCAAGGAAACAGGATTCGCAACCGTTTGTTTTTCTGCTGCTAATTCCCAACCAATTGGGATAATGCGGGCCTTTCGCATTTTTACAAGGTTGCCGTAACAAAATCCGTACGTATAACAAAGACGATCGTTATTTGCGGCAAGGTTGTTTGAAGAGATAAGCGGCCAATTTCCATCCAAAACCTTCTGATCCACGGCTTCTTTTACGGTAATGGCTCCGCGACTCAATGCTGTCACAAAACTCACGTCCAAAACACATTGGTTTAATCCGCGGTTCGCATATCCTTCAGGAGGACACTGAGTAAATTCACTCAAAATATCAAAATTTTCATCCGGTAATGGTGTTGCAGAAAAAACACTTCCAAAATCAGCCTTTGCCGAAGCGGATTTTCCAACATTGCCAGCAAGTTCTGTATTAAATGGATCATTGACCGCTTCAGGCTTAGGAGAAAACAATCCCTTATAGATGCGATTTGAAAGCTGAGAAGCCGCTGTGTTTGTAAATGTTCCGATCATGGTTTTTACAAGCCCCCACCAAACATCTCCATTCGATAAAACATCTGAAACACTCACCTTTGATTCATCCCCTTTTGCTGCTTTCAATTTATCTTTAAAATCATCCGCAACAATAGAGGATGGTGTTTTGATATCTCCAGTGATGTAGTTTTGTACATCCTTAATTCCTGTTGCACTATAGATCTGCTTTGACCAGTTTAATTTTGTATCTCGTTCAACCTTTTGGTCTTGATAATTCAAAATACTAATAGAAGCCCCGAGTTCGTTTGTTCCAGGTCTTAACCCTTCTGCAAGTTTTTTGTAAAGATATTGATCTCTTGCTTGTTCCCCAGCTGGAGTATCATCAAAAAGAGTTGTTGCATCTGAGTACAACGTACTCCAATTCGTTTTGATAGATTCCCAATCACAACGAGGTTTTGCAGCGCTTGCATATCTTTGCTTAATAC
>CAIKXH010000013.1 GCA_903831335.1 Candidatus Uhrbacteria bacterium
AGAACTCAGGCCAGAATTGGTGAATGGGCTTGATCTTGCGGAAGATTATTTGAAAATTAAACCTGAGCGCAATTCTGTGCGCCAAGCGTTTGTAAGTATTCAGACCGGGTGCAACAAGTTTTGTACGTATTGTGTTGTTCCGTTTGCAAGAGGACTCGAGAAGAATCGATCTATAAAAGACATTCTCGATGAAATTCGAGATCTCGCTGCGCACGGGTGTATCGAGGTAACGTTACTTGGACAAACCGTGAATAGTTATCGTGCGCCGGACGTCGAGAATTTCTCGGAAGGGAATCCTTTTATTTCAATGCGTCATCCCGACGATCTTGTCGGGGCGAAGCAATCTTTTTCCGTATGTCATTCTGAGCAACGCGAAGAATCTTATGTGACGCGAGATCCTTCGGCTAAACAAGAGACGGTCGCTCAGGATGACATGGAAGGGGGAAAAAGAGAAGATCACTTCGCTGCACTTTTGTGGGAAATGAATCAGATTCCGGAGATTAAACGTCTCCATTTTACTGCGCCACACCCGCTTCATATGACAGATGAGGTGATAGACGCAATGGCCCTTCCGGCGCATGTAAACTTTATTCATCTTCCGGTTCAGGCTGGAGACAATGAAGTGCTCCGGCGCATGAATCGTCGATACACAATAGAACAATTTAACGAAGTCGTGCGTCGATTGCGCGAAAAGATTCCAACGATTGCGATTGGAACAGATATTATTGTTGGATTCTCTGGGGAAACTCCAGAGCAATTTCAAAAGACGATCGACATGTATCACAACATCGGATTCGATATTGGTTATAATGCAAAGTATAGTGAGAGATCTGGAACAGCCGCGAAACGTGCGTTTAAAGATGATGTCACACAAGAAGAAAAGAAGCGTCGGTGGTTTGAACTTCAGGCTGTGATGGAAAAGGTTGTATTTGAGAAAAATCAACAATACGTCGGAAAGATTGTAAGTGTTCTTGTTGAACGACATGAACCACCCAAGATCACTGATGAAATGCTCAAGATGCCAGAAAAGATTCAAGAGGCACTCGCAAAGCAACCTGGAATGTGTTTTGGAAATTCGCGAGAAATGAAACTCGTCACGTTCGCGGGAGGAAAAGAATTGGTTGGAGAGATCGTGAATGTAAAGATAGACAAAGCAGGAACGTGGATCCTCGAGGGAAAACTCGACATGTCATCCTGAGCAAAGCGAAGAATCTCTCGTTCGCGAATAAATTCCGAAACGCGAGATCCTTCGGCTAGACCGAGAACGGTCGCTCAGGATGACAAAAAGAAATAAAAACATATTATGTCACTCCCAAAACTCATTGCGATCGTCGGTCCGACAGCCAGTGGAAAAACTGCGCTTGGGATTGAGGTTGCGAAACGGTTTGGTGGGGAAGTGATTTCTGTAGATTCCCGCATGATTTTTAAAGGAATGGATGTTGGAACCGCAAAACCGCTGCGTTCCCCCCTCCTTGCCAAGGAGGGGCAGGGGGAGGTCTCTGAACCGAAACGAAAAGATTCCATCGGAGATTTATTCGGGTTGAATAAAGAGTTTCTTGTCGAAGATGTTCCGCATTGGGGAATAGATCTTGTGGAACCGGATCAAGAATATTCCGTAGCGGATTTTAAAAAATATGCAGAGCAAAAAATAAAAGAAATTTTGAAACGTGGACATATTCCAATTTTCGTCGGCGGAACAGGAATGTGGCTTTCGGCTGTTATCGACAATCTGGATCTTTCATCGACTCCATCAGATGAGAAGCTTCGTGCAGAGCTTGAGGAAAAATCGATTGGGGATCTTTACCATGAATATAAACAACTTGACCCGATCGGTGCAGAAACGATTGATAGAGAAAATAAACGTCGAGTTCTCCGTGCGCTTGAGGTTTCGATGTTAACAGGAAAACCATTTTCGCAATTGCAAACCAGAGGCCCATTGAAATATAACGTTTTACAAATCGGTTTATCTGTCGAGCGCGACGTGCTCAATGAGCGCATCAACTGGCGAGTAGATGAGATGATTGCGAAGGGGCTCGTGAATGAAGTTCGATCTCTAAAAGAAACATACGGATGCGAGATCGACGCTATGACCGGAATCGGTTACAGGCAAGTCTGCGAATTTCTTGATGGTCGCTCATCTCTTAAAGACGCCATGGAAGAAATCAAAAAAGATACGCGCCATTACGCTAAGCGCCAGATGACGTGGTTCCGTCGTGATGAACGGATTCAATGGATCGCGAATACACAAGAGGCTATAAAACAGATCGAATCGTTTCTGAATAAAAATCAACCAACGTAATGTTGGTTGATTTTTTTGTTTATGATTTTAGTTTTACAAGCAACATATTTCTTGTCACTCCAGGATCTGCCGTTCCTTGTGTTTCTTTCATGACGAGCCCAACAAAGAATGGAAGCAGTTTCTCCTCGCCTGCTTGGTAGCGTAGAACTTCTTCTTGATGACCTTCCAAAACGCGATCAACAACATCTGCAAGAATCCCAGCGTCTTCCATTGTACCCAGTTTTAAATCCTCCATGAGGTGTGTTGGAGAACTTCCAGCATCGAGCATGGCATTTAAAACTTTTAATCCTGCTGTTCCGTTTAGTTTGCTTGTTGCAATAAGGGTAATGAATTCCGCAAAATTTTCTGGAGAAATTTTACAGATGCGAATATCGATACTTCTTTCCATCATGAGTCCGCCGAGTTTTGATAACAACCAGCCAGAAACAAGTTTTGCCATTTTTGGTTTTTCTGCTTCCCAGTCAAGATCGCCTTCCTGAGAACTAAGCCATTCTTGGAGTTCTGAGAATGTGGCTTCTGTGAAATCTGCAAGTGCTGGGTCGTCACAAATTTGTGCGGCGTCTGGTGATTTGAGTCCGTACTCTTCAACAAAACGAGCACGACGAGCCGCGGGAAGTTCTGGCATTATTAATCGGAGTTCCTCTGCAAGATCTGTAAGATTCAGTGGTGGAATATCTGGTTCAGGGAAGTAGCGATAATCTGCAGCGTCTTCTTTTGATCTTTGTGGTTCTGTGACGCCTTTTTCATCATTCCATCCGCGTGTTGTTGAGACCGTAACGGGCGTTCCGTCTTCCCACAGTTTTGTTTGACGTTTGATTTCGTATTCTAACGCTCGCTCAACGTGTCGGAACGAATTCATGTTTTTTACTTCTGTTTTTGGATTGAATCTTGCGCCAATCACATTTCCGTCTGCATCGATTTCTCTCAATGAAATATTTCCATCACAACGCATGTTTCCTTTTTCCATGTCTGCGCTTGAAATACCAAGATATCGTGCGATGCGCTGAAGTTCTTGTAAAAAAACTTTTGTTTCTTTTGGGGAAGTGAAATCTGGTTCTGTAACAATCTCGATCAGAGGTGTTCCGCCACGGTTAAAATCAACATACGTTTTTCCATCTTCTGCATGCACGTTTTTTGCTGCGTCTTCTTCTAGATGGGCACGTGTAATTCCGATGCACACGACTTTACGTTCTGCATCTGGAACTTCGACCTCTAAATATCCATTTGATGCGATCGGTAAATCAAACTGAGAGATCTGATACGCTTTTGGAAGATCAGGATAGAAATAGTTTTTGCGATCGAATTTTGAGTGTGCGGCAATGGTGCAATTTAAAGCAAGGCCCATCATGGTGCCGAATCGGATTGCTTGCTCATTTGGAACAGGGAGCGTTCCGGGATTTCCTAGACAAACAGCACAAACATTTGTATTTGGACTTGCCCCTACATCATGTGCAGGACACGAACAGAACATTTTGGATTTGGTTTTCAGCTGGAGATGGATTTCTAATCCAATAACAGGAATCAGCATAGGGGTGGCAAAAAAAGTCGATAAGTCGTTAAGTTGTTGAATGAAGGAGTTTTGTTTTAATAAAATAAGGAAACTCCAAGACTTATTGACTCAACGACTTGTCGACTTGGATTTCCATAGTTTGTCTCAACTCTTTGTACAACATCACCATATACGTTGCAAGCCATGGAATGGTGAAGATTCCAACCATGGATTGAAGAAGGTCAAGCCATGCAGGAAGGTTTGAACTGCCAGCAACGGTTATTGCATCCGTGTTTGAGAAGGCACTTGCAAAAGAGAGAACGATGGCAACAAGAATCGAGTAAACGATTCCAATAAGGATTGGTCCTCCTATGAGACGATACGCAACACGGAAAAAACGACCTTGCGACAAGGATTTACTATATTTCATGGCCTCCATCCCTTTTTTGTCATCAAGGATGACAGCGGTTTGCGGAAAAGCATACCAAACAAGAGCAATCATTCCAGGAATGATAAGGAGAATAAATCCAAGAACAACGAACAGGAATTGAATGAGAAGAACGTTTACGGTTGGCTGAAGAATCGCAAGTGTTTTTTGTTTGAGAACAGAAGGATCGACCGGTTGTTTTTCTTTGGTGGCATGCACGATGAAGATGAAAATGATTCCAATCCAGAACGTGATAAATAATTCAACAAGCGAAAAAATAAATTCCAATACAAGAACAAGTGGATTCGTGCCTGGAAAGAAACTTAAAATGAAGTAAGCCGTGAACGGAAGCAGCAACCATGCGCTATATCCGACCATGAGCCATAAATGAGAGCGATACAATTGTAGGCTTTCTAAAACAAGATTTATGGGCGAAGAAAGAGGTTGTTTACTCACTTTGTTCTGTGAGGCTTTGGTAGAGGAGAACATCAGATAAGAAGATAAGAGGATTAAGGAAAATGGCAATAAGGAGAGGTAATACGGAGGAAGCGAGGTCTATAATGCGTTTTTGCACATCTAGATTATAGCCGGTTGATCCAATGACAAGTGAACTAATGACTGTGTTTACAAGAACAGCAAACAGAACACCGAAAAGAATAAAGACGATTTTTGGGACCAAGAGTCTGAATAAAACGTTCCAAAATTTTCCTTCTATCAGTTTGCGACTTTTTAAAAGGGCTTGTTTGTTTTTTGCGTGATCTAAAATGGCAGCGTAAGGAGACATGACATAATACAAGGTCCATCTGGATGTAAGAATCAAACTTGCGATAAGACCAAGAAGAAGAAGGGCATTTGCCGCTCCAAGAATCCAATTATTATTCACGAAAAATCCAATCGCTCCAAGGATGATTGAAGGACCAACCGTAATGATTTGTGCGAGTAAGAGCGTAAGACCAACTAAAACAGAAACAACAAGTGCTGGGAGGAAACGTTTTTTTGTTTCTTGCATGACCTGCAAGATACTCATGCGCTCATGTGTAATAACAGATTTTGCTCCGATCGCAAGTGCAACAAAAACCCAGAATCCAATAAGAGGGGAAAGAATCACGTTTGAAAGTGTGTATAAAATAACCCCCGTAATTTCACTGGCAGTGAGTGTGTTATGAAAAGCAACAGCTCCAGCGCTTGGATAAAGGAGTAACGCAACTGTATTCATGATGGCTAAAATGACAAGCCAACCAGAAATTTGTAAGAAAAATGGAAATGAAGACCGGTATTTGATCCACGATTGATCAATAAGGTCACTCACAGAAATAAGTTGTTTCATAGTGTTTATAGTATAGCAGGGTGATGAAAAGAAGGGGAGAAGGAGGGGGGGGGAAGAAAAGAAGAAAAGAAGAAAAGAAGAAAAGAAGAAAAGAAGAAAAGAAGAAAAGAAGAATGATATCTCGAAGAGGTTTTGTTATCCTGTTGAACCGAATCCACCACGGTCTGGTGATGCTGGTTTATCTACGAGACGAAACGTTGCTTTTGCAATCGGAATAATGAATCCTTGTGCAATACGTTCGCCTTTTTCTACGACGTATGTTTCTGCTCCAAAATTTCGAACAGCTAAATAAAGCTGGTCATTTGGTCCACAGTAGTCTTGATCAATCACTCCAATGCCATTTGCAAGGCCGATTTGTTTTTTTGCGTTTGAGGATCTGGAAGCGAGGATGAGTGCATGCCCTTCTGGAACACAAACAACAAGGCCTGTTTCAAAAAAGACTGTTTGTCCCGGTTCAATAGGTTTTGATTCAATAACAGCCAAATCAAATGCAACCGCACCAGTGGTTTTGTACTCTGGAATGGGTGTGTCTGGGGAAAGACGAAAGATGTCCACAGGGATATTCATAGAGGGGGAGAAAAAGTAGCGAGTAGCTGGTAGCATGTAGCGAGGAGCCGAGGATTTAAAAGACGATCTTGAATCATGTTAGCAACTATTTACTCATTTTCCAATGTTTATATAGAGTTCCTACAAACCTCGCTACTTCCTACCAGCTACTAACTACTCCCCCTATGACCCCATTTGATACGCAATACAAAGAAGCGATTCGCCAAATTATGACCGAGGGGATTGATGTTCCAAACCCATGGTCTGGTCGCGTGATTCGAATGTTGCCTGGAGTGACGCTTCGGGTGGATGTTGGTGAAAGTTTTCCGGTTTTGACGTTAAGAAAAATTCCATTGAAACTTTTTATTGCAGAGCAGGTTTGGTTTTTGATGGGAGAGAATAATCCAACATGGTTGCAACAGTTCACAAAAATTTGGGATGAGTTTACAGAAGAAGACGGAACGATTCGTGCGGCATATGGGTACAGATGGCGTCATCATTTTGGTCGTGACCAAATCGAATCGCTTGTGAATCATTTGTCTGATAATTCCGCATCTCGCCATGGGGTTGTGGTGACTTGGGATCCAGCTGATGATGGTCTCGGAGTGGATACCAAAAAGAATCTTCCGTGCCCATATACATTTACCGTAAATATTGCGGGCGGAAAATTGCATCTGCATAATATCGTTCGAAGTAATGACATGATGCTTGGTTGTCCGCATGATGCTGCAGGATTTGCCTTACTTCAATGCATTCTCGCAGAGAAACTCGGAGTGAAGCCGGGAATTTATACACACTCCATTTCGAACGCGCACATTTACGACAATCATTTTAATGAAGCAAATGAACTTGTTGGTCGTTCGAATGAACATGAATCAATCAAAATGGAAATTCCAGTCGGAAGTTATGATCGTGCAAAACGTGGCGATGTCGAACTGGTCAATGAATTGTTTTCACAGATCAGTTCTCAGTATCAACCATTAGATCCAATTACCGGAATGAAGATTACGGTTAATGTGTATTAGTATTTTTTTCGCGTCATCCTGAACGCAGTGAAGGATCTCCCCTGCGAGCAG
>CAIKXH010000014.1 GCA_903831335.1 Candidatus Uhrbacteria bacterium
CGTATGCAACGAACATTTAAGCACTATCCAGATTTGACGGAAGATTCACACAAGCTTCATTCTCACAGTCCTCTAACCACAAGATTGCTTGTAAATCGAGGTATTACCACAGAGGATGAGGCAGAAAAATTTTTGAAACCGCAATATGACAGTCATATGAATGACCCGCTTACCATGAATGACATGGAAAAGGCTGTTGTTCGAGTATTTGAGGCTATAGAAGGAGGAGAAAAAATCGTTGTTTATGCCGATTATGACTGTGATGGAATTCCTGGAGCCGTTCAGATGAATGATTTATTTAAAAAAATCGGTTATGAGAATTTTTATATCTATATTCCAGATCGCCACGATGAAGGGTATGGATTAAACAAAGAAGCAATAGCAAAATTTATAGAAGAAGGTGTTTCACTTTTGTTTACAATCGACCTTGGTACTACTGATCACACAGATATTGCAGAGGCGCAGGCAAACGGAATTGATGTAATAGTTTCTGATCACCATCTTCCACACGAAACTCTCCCAAAGGCTTTTGCAATCGTAAATCCGAAGATAGGAACTTATTCTGATCCGATGCTTTGTGGGTCAGGAGTTGTTTTTAAATTCATCCAAGCGTTTGTAAAAAAATATGGAGAGTATTACAAAATAAACTCTGGCTGGGAAAAGTGGTTGCTTGATATGGCAGGACTTGCAACATTATCTGATATGGTCCCACTTGTGGGGGAGAATAGAATAATTGCACGATTTGGTTTGCAGGTATTTCGCAAATCTCCACGTCCAGGGATTATGCAGCTTCTTCGACTTTTAAAAATCGATCAAACAAAACTTGTCGAAGATGACCTTACGTTTATGGTCACACCTCGATTGAATGCTGCATCACGCATGGATTCACCCATGCGAGCATTTGAATTGCTTAGCGAGCGAGATATAAGCAAAGCGGGGGCGTTGGCAGAACACCTTACAAATATTAATGATGAACGAAAACGGATTGTTGCGCAGATAATGAAAGAAGTTAAGCATTCGCTATCTGAGCGAACAATTGGCGACGTGATTGTTATTGGAAATCCGAAATGGAGAATTGGTGTGCTCGGACTTGTGGCGGGAAAAATTTGTGATGAATATGATCGACCAACATTTGTCTGGGGTAGAGAAGGTGCGATATCTTCTCTTGGTGAAGCCGCACCACTTAAAGGTTCGTGTCGTTCAAATGGAAAAGTAAATGTTGTTCGTTTGATGGAAACCGCAAAAGATTTTTTTATAGATTTTGGGGGTCATGAACTTGCTGGAGGATTTTCTGTTTCAAATGAACACGTACATTTTCTCGAGGAAAAACTAAATACGGCATTTGATGGTGTTAAACAAGATGGATCAGTTGGGGGAGCGATGATTGACTCTGTGCTCTCACTTTCTGACATAAACGAAAAAACTGTATCTACAATAGAAGCGCTCGCGCCATTCGGGCTGGGAAACCCAAAGCCAATGTTTCTGTTTCAAAATCTTGCGATTAAATCTACAAAGCAATTTGGTAAAGAAAAAAATCATTTAGAAATTACAGTTGCAGATGATAAAGGTAAGACAACAACTGCAATGTCGTTTTTTGCAGATGGTGACACTTTTTCAAAAAAAGCGAGTGTTGGGGAAAAAGTTGATCTAATTGCAACGATTGAAAAATCGTATTTTGCAGGAAGAACAACGCTTCGGTTAAGAATTATAGATATTATTTAGCGAGTATGCGGAATTCTACGCAGCTTGCTGCGAGGAAATGAATGTGTCTGGGAAAAGGGGTTGGGAAAAAATCTAGTTTTTCCCGTAGCGGAGAGCAGCGAGCCTGCGAGCGCTGAGAACCGAGGGGTTCTCAGAAATGAATTTCCTAACAGTAAACTGCGAGGAAATTCATTTATTTGCTACAATATAAATTATGAAAAATGACCTGATTGTTATATTTACCGATGGATCTTCGAGGGGTAATCCTGGAAGAGGGGGTTGGGGTGCCGTTTTGATAGACAACAAAATAGGAAAGGTGTGGGAGCTTGGAGGACGAGAAGACAATACAACAAACAATAGAATGGAA
>CAIKXH010000015.1 GCA_903831335.1 Candidatus Uhrbacteria bacterium
CCCCTCGAGTTTATTTTGATTGAAACAGATTCTCCTTATTTGGCGCCAGTTCCGTTTAGAGGAAAGCGCAATGAACCAAGCTACGTAAAATTTGTTGCAGAAAAGATTGCAGAAATAAAACAGATTTCTGTTTCAGAGGTAGAAAAGATCACCACAGAAAATGCGAAACGACTATTTCGGTTACCGGTCGCATAAAACACCTGGATGGGTGTTTTATTGTATAAAAAAACTCGAGATGAATCTCGAGTTATGAGTTGGAGTACATGTGTTTGTACTCTGGTGATTTCGGATTTGCGCCCATGCGTAGAACGCGGATTACGGTGAGCATGTAGTCCCCAAATAGGACGAGTTCTTTTCCAGAACTTCCTTCCTTGTGCTCACGCATTCGTTGTTGCCAGCGATCCAGGCTTTCCATACCGTCCATTCGAACAGCAAGGTCTGAGCTCTTCATATTCTCGAACGCAAGTTCGATACGTGTGCGAGCTGTGTCCCAATAGGGATTGGACATGACTTTGCGTGCCCATTCCGGTGGCGATACTTTTGGTTTGAACTTGACCTCAAGTATCGGGGTGGGTTCTAGCGGAGGTCCGTCCATTGGATCCGTCTCGGGCTTCTGACCAGTATCCATCAGCAAACCGAGCAACAGCCTGAGGTACTCGATGTGAGATTCTGACAGGTCTGGCCTTGTTCTGCTGTTGATCGCCTCAATGTAGCCTTCTCGGTCCTCTGCGAACAAACGCATTTGCTCGACTGTCTCTTGCGGCAGCACAAGGGTGTCGCCAGGTTCAGGACGGAATCGAGCCCCAATTGCTTCAGCGTGGCGTTTCAAATGCGATGTTGACGACTTGTCGAAAAGGCAGCTCAATGCGATCTGCCGATCATTAGGCATCTGGAGCGTGCTGAGTAGCAACTTCAGGTGCTCAATATGGTATTCGGAAAGGTCTGGTCGTGTTTTTTTGCTGATCGACTCAATGTATCCTGTTCGATTCTCGGTGAACAAACGCATTTGCTCAATCACATGGGGTGACAGAACGAGTGAGTCATTCTTTTCGGGCTGGAATCGATTTCCAATTGCTTCAATGTGATGTTTCAGAGGGTGTACTGAAGACCTTTCGAAAAGGCAATACAGTGCAACCTGTCGAACATCAACAACAAGGAGCAAACCGAGCAACAACTTGAGGTACTCGATGTGAGGTTCGGAAAGGTCTGGCCTCGTTTTCCCGTTGATCGCCCCAATGTATCCTTCTCGATCCTTTGTGAACAAACGCATTTGCTCGACTGTCTCATGCGGCAGAACAAGAGTGTCGCCAGGTTCAGGACGGAACCTGATTCCAATGTCAACAACATCCTTCTTCAGATGCGATTTTGATGACTTGTCGAAGAGATGACTCAGTGCGACTTGTCGATCGTCTGGTTCTGGTTTTGTGACAGCCGGTGGGGAATCGAGCTCTTTTGTTGGAATGGGTTTTGGTGGACTATGAGGTTTGGCAGGCTTTGGTTTGGGAACCTTTGCCTTATCATCTTCGCCATCCACACTCAAATCACTCAGGTCTGGAGCTTTCTCTTTTGTGGCTGATGCTCCTGGTGTGGTTGCTTCTTTTTTGTCTACTTGTGCAGGCACAGGATCATCGCTAGGCATTGCATCTTCCGGGACTCCGAGGAGTCTCTGAAGAAACACCTTTTGACGCGTGATGACATTCATTTGCTCAATGTAGGCCAGATGGTCCTTTGACCAGGCCTTGAAATTGTTGAATGCTCCCGCGTTCAACTGGAAGAGTTTGTCTTCTTCGCCTTTCTTGATCTTGGGGGCTTTTCTGAGTTCTGCAAGGTGTTCTTCTGACGGAACCCCTTCAGGGCTGAAAAGACCGACGATTGCATGGGATCTCTTGGTGTCCATGGTTCCTCCTGATTGAATTGGACACAAATATTTATCATGATTTTTGCAATTTGTCAAGGAAAATTTACGCAATACACGATAAATTCATTTATGGAATCATAGCTTTTGTCATCTTTCATCAACAATGTCATAAACCATTGACATTATCGATTTTTATTGCTACTCTCATCCTCTGGTTTCCAGCGCTGACAAGGTGTCAGTGGGTCGGTCTTTCACAGGAGGAAGTCATGACAGAGTCTACAGCTATCGTTCAAAGCCCGCGTGTAGCTTATATGCGGGCACTCAAGAACAATTTGGTCTGGATCGCCTCGATCACGGATCAAAGTCGGAACGAAATGCAAGAGAAGGTCGATCGCATGCTCGATCGACTCGTGACCGAGTACGGCAATGGAGAGATGCCGCTTGTCGTGAATGTCACGTTCAAGCCCATCAAGTCTCGGAATGGAACCGGCATCGTCATTGACGACATGCGCGTAAGCATTCCGGATCCGAAAGGGTCTCACAAGACGATTGACGTTCCTGCTCGCGCCCATCTTGTGGTGGACGGGAAGGGGAGCAATTTGCCCTACTTCGGTGTTCAGCAATACACAACTGGCGAAGGGGTGGTGAAGTACAAGGCTGTGGCAAAGACGCATTGGTGCATGGTGCTCGAACCACGCACACCGCGTGATCGCTACTATCGGCTCTTGCCGCTGGCGCTTGGAACTCATGCGCTCACACGCTGGAACAACATCGCGTTGAACAAGCGTGCAGTTGCACAGCCGGATCAGATGGCGTCGCTTGACCAAGAGTGGCCGATCATCGAGCCGTTCGATCACTGCCTCGAGCTTCCGGATCGGTTCCGTGATCGAGATTTGCGGAGACTCAACCTGTGTCTCGAGTTCAAGCCTCTGTGCTATGAGCCGTGTAGACCGGAGGATCCGAAGTCGGAGAACAAGTACGGAAGCATCCTCGGTCAGACGATCGTGGATCAGTCGGACGGCGCAGAGGTTCGTGTGCCCGCCCCCGATCAGGAAGACGCAGAAGGCAACGCCTGCTTCGGCAAGCACGTCTTCCGCATCTTCTCTATCACCGAAACCTCGATTCGTGTTTTGTGGGAAGGTGCCGTCGGAATCGCGAAGATTCAGCGGCAAGAAACCATGAAGTTCGAAAAGCCTGGAATGAATGGCTATCAGGCGCTGGGTCTGAAGCAGGTCGAAGTGAATCCGCTTGAAGTGTATGAGTATGCGCTCAAGCTCGCCGCAGACCCTTTGGATGACAAGAATATCTTGTACGTGTACGCGCGCAATACGGAAGAAATTCTGGAAGATTGGCAGTTGCGTGAAATCAGGCTCATGATGAAGACTCTTGCGATGAATGCGGCATATCAATTGCAGCATGAGATCCAAGAGGTCAGGAGGGAGATGCTCTCTCGATACTCGACCGCGGTGTTGCCGACATTCCAGGAAGTCCTTGGAGGAAAGAGCTTCGCCAAAGTCTGGTTCGCAGAAAGTGGCGATGATGACGTGATTGCGCATCGGATCGCGGATGACATCGAAAGTGAGTTCCGTTGGGATTCGTGGTTGCACACACGTGTTCGCCTCGAAGTCCTGCGCATGATTGCGAGCAAGGAGGGCATTCAGCCTCCTGAGTCGGAAGAAGAAGAGACTGTGCCGGAATCCACGGATTCTCAGGTGGCCGAGTCGACCACTCCTGAGAAGAAGGTGAAGAAACCGCGTGCACTGCGACCCAAGAAGATCCGACCGAATCTCCGGCGGGACAACCCGCTCCCTAGCTGATCTATAAACGATCAGTTTTTTTATTCAAATATTCAATTCGATTGACCCAATTTCAAAAAGCCTATACACTATCGGCGTCTTTTATGAATACTGACGCTGCATATTATCGTCTTGCCATCAGAATTTTCGCCGATTTTAGCGGATCTATTGCGGTTCCTGCCGTTTTCGCTGCCCTGATCGGGAAGTGGCTTGATGAGAAATATGGGACAGAGCCAAAATTTCTTGCTTTATTCCTCTTGCTTGCGCTTTTGTCCACAGCCTGGATCGTGGTAAAAAAGGCGAAACGCTATCAAAAGGAATATGATGCTTTGAACAAAAAAGCATCAAGTGGGAAGTAGAGGCCTTCCTGTTACTCTAACCACAAAACACCAACGTCTAATTTCTTTCCTATGGAACTTGTTATCCCACCTGCTGCGGCCGAATCCCTATTTCATGTGGGTCATTTTCCGATCACAAACTCAATGATCAATGGCTGGATTGCTGTTGTTTTTTTTGTGGTGATCGCCCTTATTTTGCGAACGAAGAAAAATATTGTTCCAAAAGGAATTCAAAATCTTGCGGAAGGTTTGGTTGAATTCATGTTGTCAGAAATACAAAAAGTGACAGGTGATACAAAACGATCAAGACAATTTCTTCCCATCGTCGGAACATTATTTCTATTCATTCTCTTTTCAAACTGGATTGGATTGTTCCCAGGAACTGGATCGATCGGCATTTGGGAAACAAAAGAGGGGGTAAAGGAACTCGTTCCGCTTCTACGTCCAGCTGCATCTGATTTGAATTTTACGTTAGCGATCGCTGTTTTTGCGGTTGTGACATCACACTTGATCGGCCTTACCTCTGTTGGTTTCATGAATCACGTCAGTAAATTTTTCAATCTGCGTGGAGTTTGGAGATCAATAAAAAAAGGACCAATTGCGATTGTTGTTGCAGTCATTGAATTTGGAGTCGGTCTTATTGAGGCGGTAAGTGAACTTGCAAAAGTTGTTTCCCTTTCTCTTCGTTTATTCGGAAACGTATTTGCTGGAGAGGTTCTCATGACCGTCATGCTCGGACTTTTTTCTGTGTTTTTGCCAATCCCATTTATTTTCCTTGAAGTATTGGTTGGAGTCATTCAAGCAACCGTTTTTTCCATGTTAACACTTGCATATCTTACGGTTGCGACAACTTCTCATGATGATCATGAAGAAGAACACGCAGCGGAAGCAACAGAGACGGTTCATGCGTAATTTTACGCGGAACACGGCTTGTTGAATCGTTCGACAAGTGGTGTTCATCGTGAAACGATGGAGTCATTAACTCATTTATTTATACATATGGATGCAGAAAGCGTCGTTACACTCACCAAGGGTTTGACCATTGCGTTGGGTGGATTTGGACCAGCGATTGGTATCGCGATCATCGGTTCTAAAGCTATGGAAGCGATTGGTCGCAATCCAGAAGCAGCAGGAAAATTGTTCGTGCCAATGCTTCTCGGAATGGCTTTTGCTGAAGCGGTTGCTATTTACGCTCTTGTTGTTTCGTTTACCCTCTAAACAACAATAGACGCAGGGTCGTTGATTTATCGACGATCTTCGTTGTTTGTTGTTTATCATTTTCATTTTTATGACTGAACCAACCGGAATCGCGACTCTTGGAATCAATTTGAATATTTTCATTGCTCAACTCATCAACTTTGTGGTTGTGTTGTTGGTTTTATGGAAATTCGCTTACGGACCTATTGTAAAAATGCTTGATGAACGATCAAAAAAGATTGAAGACAGTATTAAGCTGTCTGATGAAGTGAATACACGAGTCAAAAAACTAGAGGTGGAACAAAAGGAAGTCATTGCTTCTGCAAAACAAGAAGCCATGCTTATTCTTGAAGCTGCAAGAAATGATGCAGAAACACGTAAACAAGAATTACTCGCCACAGCAAAGAAAGAGGTGGAGCGTGTTGTGCAGCAAGGAAAGGAACAACTCAAGGCAGAGAAAACGCAAATGATTCAAGAAGTAAAGACAGAACTGGTTGGAATCGTTGTTGCTGCCACAAAAAAGATTTTGGAATCAGAAGTAGATGAAAAGACTTCACACAAAATTGCTTCAGATGTGATTGAAAAAATGTCTTAAGCGTATGAAACTTACGAATAAACAATTAGCAACCGTCTTCATTGATTCGGTTCAGAATGTTACGGAGCACGAACTCAATGAATTATCAAAAGTGTTCATCGAATTTCTCAGAACAAGAGGTGAACTCAAAAGATTGAAAGATATTGTTCGCTCCATTGATCAGATTTGGATAGAAAGGCATGGAATGGCAACACTTACCATTCAGAGTGCGCATCCGCTCACTGCAGTATTGAGAAATTCTGTTGTAAAACTCGCGGCAGGCGCAGAGGTGAGAGAAGTGGTTGATCCAACACTTATCGGCGGGGCAAGACTTCGTATAGATGAACGGATTATTGATGGTTCACTTAAAGGCGCGCTTGATCAACTCACTGTGACGTTATCGAAATAATTTTATGCAAACAAAAACAGATATCATTGACGCCCTGAAAAAATCACTTGAATCTTTTCAAACAAGTGCTGCAGAAGAACAAGTTGGAACAGTCCTTTCTGTTGCAGACGGAACAGCACGCATGAGCGGACTTTCAAATGCGAAGTCATCTGAAATGCTTGAGTTTCCTGGAGGAGTTTTTGGAGTGGTGTTGAACCTTGAAGAAGACACTGTTGGGGCTGTTATTTTGGGAGATACAACCAAAATTAAGGAAGGAGATACGGTGCGTGCACTCGGACGTATTCTTTCTGTTCCTGTCTCTGACGAAATTGTTGGACGTGTTGTTGATCCGCTTGGAAATCCAATTGATGGCAAAGGAGCTTTTCGTGCTTCTACGTTTTATCCTATTGAAAAAGTTGCGCCTGGAGTGATGACACGTAAGTCTGTGGGTGTTCCGCTGCAAACGGGTATTAAAGCGATTGACGCTTTGATTCCAATTGGTCGTGGCCAACGCGAACTTATTATCGGAGATCGTCAGGTTGGAAAGACTGCGATTGCTGTTGATACAATCATTAACCAAAAAGGTCAGGGGGTTAAGTGTATTTACGTTGCGATTGGACAAAAAGAATCAAAGATCGCAAAAATCGTAGCTAAGCTTGAAGAAGCGGGTGCAATGGAATACACAACTGTTGTTGTGGCTGGAGCTTCAGACCCTGCGGCTTTGTCATATATTGCTCCATATACAGGTTGTACGATTGGAGAATACTTCATGGCAAAAGGGGAAGATGCGCTTGTTGTTTATGATGATCTTTCCAAGCACGCATGGGCTTACCGTGAAATTTCCTTGCTCCTTCGCCGACCACCCGGACGTGAAGCATACCCTGGAGATGTTTTTTATCTTCACTCTCGTTTGCTCGAACGTGCAGCACGTTTGAATGAAGAAAATGGAGGCGGATCACTGACAGCACTTCCTATTATTGAAACGCAAGCCGGAGACGTTTCTGCATATATTCCAACAAACGTAATTTCCATTACAGATGGTCAGATTTATTTGGAAAGCGATTTGTTCTACCGTGGAATTCGTCCAGCTTTGAACGTAGGTCTTTCTGTTTCTCGTGTAGGGTCATCTGCTCAAACAAAAGCCATGAAAAAAGTGGCTGGAAAATTACGTTTGGACTTGGCACAGTTCCGTGAGCTTGAAGCCTTTGCGCAATTCGCAACAGATTTGGATGCAGGAACACGTGCACAAATTGAACTTGGACGCCGCACAACAGAATTGCTTAAACAATTGCAATACGTTCCACTTCCGTTTGAAGAACAAGTGGCTGTCATTTTTGCTGTGACAAACGGATTCTTGAATGAAGTTGCTATTGATCAAGTTGTTCGTTGGGAAACAGATTTCAGAAACTACATGAATACAGCTGGGGCTGAAGTGCTGAAAAAACTGAGAGAAGAAAAAGCATTGTCAGATGAGATCATTGCCGCTCTCAAAGAATCCATTCAAAGCTTTAACGCACAATGGAAATAACTTATGGCCGGTCAAACAAAAGCCATTCGTCGTCGGATCAAATCCGTTACAAACACTCGCAAAATCACAAAAGCGATGGAGCTTGTTGCTGCCAGTAAAATGCGAAAGGCCATGCAATCTGTGCTTGGAACAAAGCCTTACGCAAAACTCGCATGGAGTACGGTGATGTCTATCAGTTCAGCGATTGATACGCACATGCATCCGTTGCTTCGTTCGCACAAGAAAATCAATCGCATTCTCTTGTTGGTCATTTCTTCAGATCGTGGATTGGCTGGTGGATTCAATACAAACGTTTTGAAAAAGACGTTTGAACAAATTCGCGCTTATGAACGAAGACAAGACTCAGATGAGTATGTTGAAATCAGGTCTGTGTGTGTAGGAAAACGTTCCGCAGACGCAATGAGACGTGCACAAATCCCAATGATCGCGCATTTCACAGACATAACCAACAATACAAAATTTGAGGAAGTCTTACCGATCGGTCGACTCTTGATTGATGAGTTTACAAACGGGAATTACGATAAAGTACTTGTTGTCTATACAGATTTCGTGAGTGCTCTCACGCAAAACCCAACCGTTCTGGAATTACTTCCACTTGGAAATCCAAAAGATTTAACACACCAAGATTCGTTATCGGTTGTCGAAGCAGTAGAATATCAATTTGAACCTTCACCCCAAATCGTGCTGGACCGGATTTTACCGAGGCTTGTTGAAACAATGGTTTATCAAGCCGTGCTCGAATCTGCCGCTTCTGAACATTCGGCTCGTATGATGGCCATGCGTAGTGCATCAGACGCAGCAAAGGATATGCTCGGAGACCTGACATTCACTTATAACCAAGCCCGCCAAGCAGGAATTACTCAAGAAATTGCGGAGATCAGTTCTGGTGCCGCTGCATTAGAAACATAAAGTAGTTTGTAGTTGGAAGTTCGAAGTTAGGGTTTCTAAACTCGCTTCTATTCCAAACTACTAACTACAAACTACTAACTACTTCTTATGAAACACACAGGAAAAATCGCCCAAGTTATCGGACCGGTTGTTGACGTTCGATTCGATGAGGGACAATTACCAGAAATCAATACAGCTCTTACTGTTGAACGAGAGAGTGGTCTTTTGACACTTGAGGTTGCTCAGCATACAGGACACAACATTGTACGTACGGTTGCGATGACCTCAACAGATGGTCTTCAACGCGGAATGGATGTTGTGAATACAGGAAAGCCTATTTCTGTTCCTGTTGGACCAGAGACTCTAGGACGCATGTTTAACGTGACTGGAGAACCAGTAGATAACATGCCAGCCCCAAAAGCAAAGCGTCGTGATCCAATTCACCGTTCCGCACCTTCATTTGATGAACAATCAACAAAGGATGAAATTTTTGAAACCGGTATTAAAGTGATTGACTTGATCTGTCCTTTCTTGCGTGGTGGAAAAACAGGATTGTTTGGAGGAGCTGGAGTAGGAAAAACTGTTTTGATTCAAGAGCTCATTCACAACATCGCAAAAGAGCATGGTGGATATTCTGTCTTTGCCGGTGTTGGAGAGCGCACACGTGAAGGAAATGATTTGTACATGGAAATGAAGGATTCGGGAGTGCTTGATAAAACGGCTCTTGTGTTCGGACAAATGAATGAGCCACCTGGAGCTCGTGCACGTGTAGCCCTTTCTGGTCTTACGCTTGCAGAATATTTCCGTGATGATGAAGGTCGTGATGTGTTGTTGTTTATCGATAATATTTTCCGCTTTACACAAGCTGGTTCAGAGGTTTCTTCATTGCTTGGACGTATTCCATCTGCGGTGGGTTATCAACCAAACCTCGCAACAGAAATGGGTGGACTTCAGGAACGTATTACCTCAACCAAAAAAGGTTCGATTACTTCAATTCAAGCCGTTTACGTTCCAGCCGATGACCTTACTGATCCAGCACCAGCAACAACATTCGGTCACTTGGACTCAACCGTTGTGCTTGCCAGATCCTTGGCAGAGCTTGGAATTTATCCTGCGGTTGATCCACTTGACTCCAGTTCGACCATCTTGGATCCGAACATCGTTGGAGATGAGCATTACAAAGTTGCTCGTGGAGTTCAGCTTGTGCTTCAGCGCTATAAAGACCTTCAAGATATTATTGCCATTCTCGGAATGGATGAACTCTCTGAGGATGATAAACGCACTGTTGCTCGTGCACGTAAAATTCAAAAATTCCTTTCACAACCATTTTCTGTTGCAGAAGTCTTTACAGGTTCACCTGGAAAATACGTGAAGCTTGAAGATACGGTTCGCAGCTTCAAAGGAATTTTGGATGGACAATACGATGATATTCCAGAACAAGCATTTTACATGAAAGGTTCTATTGAAGAAGTTTTGGAAGCAGCGAAAAAATAACGTATGCAATTTTCTCTTAAAGTCGTAACACCTGAACGCATTGTCTATGAAGACATGGTTGATTCGGTTTCTGTCATGACTGAAATGGGTGAACTGACCATTCTTCCTCATCACATGCCGCTCGTTGCAAATTTACGCGCGGGAGAAGTGCGATTAAAGAAGAATGGGGAAGAATCCTACTTCGTGGCTTCAACAGGTTTTCTCGAAGTGCATGGAGGAAATCAAGTCGTCCTACTCGCAGATACAGCAGAAAGAGTGGATGAATTGGAATTAGAAAAAATTGAAGAAGCAAGAGATCGCGCGATAAAATTTCTTACAGAAACACGACATAAGGACGACGTTGCATTTGCAGATGCTGCCGTGCACTTAGAAAGAGAATTGGCCCGATATCGAGTTGCGATCAAGAGAAGAAAAACACATAAGTGATAAAGGACTATTTTATAAATATCCACCGTGAAAACGCGGTGGATATTTTGATCTTGACGAAATCCAGTGCGAGGAATATCATCTTGATCTCCAAGATGCGTTCTGGAGACGTTCTTTTTAGAAAAACTCGTTCATAGGGGTATTCATGCCAACACGCGCAGAACGAAAAATTGACGAGCGTCTGATTCGTGAACTTCGCAACAAGGGTGTCCTTCTTGATGCGGAAGGGCACAAACTCGATTCACCAAAAGGTGCGATTCTTGTAACGTGCGCAGACTGTGATCAGTTTGAAGACATCTTCAATCATACGCTTGAAATGCTTCGTAAAGGTGGATATGAGGAACGACCTCAGCCACTGAGTCAGCATGGTGGCGGAATGCTGATCTCTGAAACGTGTCCTCTGGATCGAAAATACAAAATTGACGAATACTTGCTTTTGAATATTGCACGCGCTCGTCATATGAAAGCAATCAACACGCTTGCGCTTCTTGTTCACTATCCATGTGGTGCAGCTCGGCTTGCAGGCATTCCTCTGTTCGATGTCATCGAACATAATGTTGCGGCAAAACGTCGGGTCAAGTCGTTGTGGCCTGAACTCAAGGTTGGGTGCTTTGTCCACGTAGACTATCTGGACCGAAAGCGTACATACTTCCTGAGCCATGATGCGTTTACAGAATGGGCGCTTGAATATGGAGAAGAGTTTAGGACCCAAGCGCACGCACCTGATAATAGTTGTGAGCCTGAAGGCCTCATCATTTTTCCTTCGTTTTCCACCGTACCTCCGTAGTCTTTTTCTTCTGACTGGATTTCTTTCCAGTTTTTTTATTTGTTAAAAATACTCACTTGACTCTATGGATGATTCTGGAGTAGATTATGCACGATTAAACTATCTTATGAGCTTTGCAAAACTTCTTCATAGACTTTTTTTCGGCCCTCGTATTACGGAATCTAAAAAAATATTTCTTTCAGAGAATAATGAATTGGAGCAGGTGGGCAAAGAATTAAAATCCATTATTCACTCTTTGTACGGAGGGAGATCTTTGCGCATTCGTGCCGTTGATGGTGGGTCTACAAATGCTGAGGAAATAGAACTAACAGCATTGAACAATGCATATTATGATATTGACCGTTTCGGTTTATCGTTTGTTGCTTCACCGCGTCATGCAGATATGGTTTGGGTAACAGGACCTATCACAAGGAATTTGGAACGTGCTGTGAAAACAACATATGAGGCCGCCCCAGAACCGTGCATTGTTGTTGCTGTTGGCGATGGTGCATGTACAGGTGGAATTTGGAAAGATTCCTATGCTGTTGTTGGTGCGTTGGAAAACGTTATTCCTGTTCATATCAAAATTCCTGGTGATCCTCCAACACCAACACAAATATTGAAAGGTGTCCTTTCTGCATTGAAAAATTCGTCTTCTCGATCTTAATATGGATATCAATTTTATGGCGTCCGTTATTTTATTTTCTCTGATTGGTTCTCTGATCTCCGCTTTTTTTTCATTCGTAGGAAAAGAAGGGAAGCAACATAAAGCAATCATGATTTTCCTTGCATTGTCGACTGGAGTAGGTGCAGTCGCTGGCATGTTCTTTCTTTTAAGCGGTCAGACGCAGTGGGTCATTTTTCAGTCATCATGGATTTTTGGAGCACCACTTATTTTACAAACACTTTCCGCTCTCTTTTTTGTTCTCTTGAATACGGTTGCCTGTCTTGCATCTATTTATGCAATTCAATACGTTGAACAATATAGAAATATTTACAATGTAAAAACTCTTGATTCGCTCATGGCGATTTTTATTTTTGGAATGCAAGGAGTTTTGCTTTCAGCAACCCCATTTAGTTTTTTGCTTTTTTGGGAAATCATGTCTTTGTCTTCCTTTTTCCTTGTAATGGCAGATAAGGAAATCGCATCTATTCGTGCGGCGCTTTTTTACCTTATCATGACACATTTAGGTGCTGGTGCTCTTCTTGCGGGATTTATGATCCTTTCGAATGGATCTTTTCTTGAATCATTCACACGTCTTGCTTTTATCGCCCAACAATTGCCGCCACAAACCCTGTTCGGAGTTTTCCTTTTGTTTTTGTTTGGGTTTGGTTCTAAAGCTGGACTCGTGCCGTTTCATGTATGGCTTCCTGAAGCTCACCCACAAGCACCATCACACATTTCTGCTCTCATGTCCGGAGTCATGTTGAAAATGGCTCTCTATGGTTTTTTCGTTTTAACACTCACAATTCTTCCGCCAATCGGAATGGTTGCGTCCATGATTGTGATTGCCCTTGGTCTTCTTTCTGCGTTCTTTGGCGTTCTGTATGCCGTGATAGAAAGAGATGTTAAGCGCGTTTTAGCATTTAGCAGTATTGAAAACATGGGGATTATTTTCACCATGGTTGGTGTAGCTTTTTTCGCCCAATCACAGAATCTAATAGCATTCTCTCATGCCGCTATTGGTGCTGCGCTTTTGTTTGCGATTGCTCATGCCTTCTTCAAATCAGGATTATTTATGGGGGCTGGAGTGATGGTGCATGCTGCGCACACACGTAGTTTGGAAGCAATGGGCGGACTTGCGAAGCGCATGCCTTTATTTTCCGGAGCAATGCTTATTCTTGCGCTTTCAGCAGCTGCACTTCCGCCATTTTCTGCGTTCGCAGCAGAATGGATCTTTATTCAGAACCTTGTTTCAGAACTCTCTGCCGCATCGCTTCTTGTTCAGGGGGTATTTGTTCTCATTCTCACACTAGTGGCACTTGTTGGGGGATTGGCCTTGTTTGCCATGATAAAGCTATTTGGAATCGGATTTCTTGGCGAACCTAGATCTGAGCATGTTGAACATGCAGATGTTCCTGGAAATCTTATCTCGGTTCCAATTTATATTCTTGCTGGGTTATCGGTTGTTGTTGCGTTTTGTGCACCATGGGTTTTGCGTGTCATTAAATTTAATGATCTTTCAACTGCTGACGGACTGCAATCAAATCTTATCGCTTCTGGTGCTGCTCTCAACCCACTCTATTTGTTTCTGGCTTTAGTGATCGCGATTGCTGCAGTGTTTGTTCTCAGACGATTTCTGTCTGATGTAAAAAATGAACGACCGTATCACACATGGGATTGTGGTCAACCAATTACGTCTGGAATGGAATATACAGCAACAGCCTTTTCCTCTCCGATTCGCTTCTTTTTCCGAATGATTACAAGATCAGGAAAAATTGTGACTGTTACTCCAATTGTTGAAACAAACACCTGGATTGCAAGCAGGGTATTTTCTCTTGAACTGAGACAGATTTGGTATGACTGGTTCTATGTGCCAATAACAAAAATATTTCTTCGTGCCTCAACCGCCATAAGACGTCTTCAAAATGGAGTGATTCAATTTTACATTGCCCTCATCTTTATTGCTCTTGTTTTAACGTTGACTATCGCTATATGAACGCTTTTCTTTTAACAGGGATTCAAATTGTTGCCGTTCTGGGAATTTCTCCATTTACGGTTGGTCTGGTGCGCATGTTCAAGGCACGATTACAAGGTCGTCACGGAGCATCTCCATTTCTTCCATACATCACCATTGCAACACTTTTGAAAAAACAAATGGTTATTTCTAAAAGTACTTCATGGGTATTTAAAATAGTTCCATTCGTTGTATTAGGATCCACCATTTTCCTTGTTTGTGTTCTTCCACTCGTTGTGTTTGGGGGTATGTTCGCATCGCTTGGTCACTTCATCATTATTGCAGGCGTTCTTGCGCTTGGTGCAGTATTTTTGGTTATGGGAGGACTTGAAAGTGCGAGTGCGTTTGGGGGTATGGGTGCGAGCAGAGAAATGACGTTAGCATCTCTTGTGGAGCCTGCGGTGATTACAACATTTGCCACATTTGCTGTGGTGACAGGTGCTTTCACAATTGATGCAATGTTTCAGGGTGCACACATTCTTACTTCACCAGCACTGGTTCCTGCTGTTGCCGCATTGATCATGATTGCTCTTGCGGAAAATGCTCGTTATCCCGTTGATAATCCTGCAACACACCTTGAACTCACTATGGTGCATGAGGCAATGGTATTGGAATATTCTGGTCCGTACCTGGCACTTCTTGAATACGCATCTGCTATTAAATTAACAATCTTTTCTTTGTTGGTAGCAAATGTTTTGTTTCCATTAACACTTGCATCCAACCTATCTGCTGCTGCAATCGCAATTGCACTTGGTTTTGTGGTAGTGAAAATTGTTATTGTTTCATTTTCTCTTGCTCTGCTTGAATCTGTTATTGCAAAAATGCGTTTTTATCGCATGCATGAATTTCTTACCATTGCTTTTTTCATTGCGCTTTCCGGTCTCGTGTTTGCGCTTATGAGCATTTCTCTATGATGACTCTTTCTCTTTGGAATAACGTTTTTATCGGAGGTACCCTCGTGTTTGCGATCGTTATGATGGGCAAACCACGCTTACCCGCAATGTTGCGCGCTTTCGCGCTTTCGTCGTTGTTTCTTGCGGGTCTTATTGTCACATCTTCTCTCGCACATGGGGAAGAACAGCCTTACGCCATTGCTCTCGTAAATATTGCTTTTAAGGTAATTCTTGCACCATGGATTCTGCTTTATGCCGCTCGCAAGGTGAATGCTTCCATGGCATTGAAATTTTACTTGAGACCAACATCAACGTATTTTGCGGCATTACTCGTTCTTGTTGCATCAGTTTTCATTGCGATGAAACTTCCTGATGTTCCATATTTATCCATTGCACTTGTTTTATTGGGATTACTTTTCATGATCATTCGAAAAGACCTTTATTCTCAGATCATGGGATTTATGGTGATGGAGAATGGAATCGCAGCATACGGAATTCTTATGATCGGAGGTTTTCCTTTTATGCTTGAAACGGGAATTCTCTTCGTTGTGATAACGGGTGCTATTCTCATGGCGATTTTAAGTCGACACGTGCAAGAGCTTTATGCAACAGGGGATACAGAATCCTTAACAGAACTTACAGAATAATATGTCTATTCTTTTTTCCATTTTGCTATTTGCTGCGGCAAGCGCCTACATTGCGCGTACAGAAAAACAGATACGCATATCCGCACTTGTTTTTGCACTCGTTGGGGGTGGTGCCATTCTTTTGACTGCTATTGCATCTCTTTTTGGGTATTCCATTCTTGCTGTTTCTGGTTGGCTTAAAGCAGATCTATATTCGTGGTTCATGGTAGCGCTTGTTGCGTTTACATATATAACAGCAACCATTGTAAGTGTCCGTTACACAGGTGAAGAAACAAGAGAAAAATTGATGACGATTGACATGGTTCGTATCTATTTTTTCTCCATACCGCTCTTTATTCTTTCCATGATTCTTGCTGTCTTTGCGGATCATCTTGCTGTCCTTTGGATTGGGCTTGAAGGAACAACCCTTACAACAACTCTTCTTGTTGCATTGTATAGAAAGGATGCGTCTATTGAAGCTGCCTGGAAATTTATCATGCTTTGTTCTATCGGAATTGGACTCGGGATGATTGGAATGCTCATGTTTGTTCATGCTGGAATAGAATCAGGGCTTGATGTCTTCGAGTCGTTCTCATTGTCGACGTTACGTGAACACGCAAACATTCTTTCCGTATCAACAGCAAAACTCGCATTCGTTTTAATTTTAGTCGGTCTCGGAACAAAAGTAGGATTTGTTCCGATGCACACATGGCTTCCTGATGCTCACAGTAAAACTCCATCACCAATCAGCGCTCTTTTGTCTGGTGTCTTATTGAACGTTGCTTTTTATGCAGTGCTTCGATTCAAAACAACCACAGATCTTGTTATTGGAAATGCGTCCTGGACAAATAATTTGATGATCGGTTTTGGGTTATTGTCCGTTGTGACAGCGGCATTATTTCTTCTTCAACAAAGAAATTACAAACGAATGCTTGCTTATTCGAGCGTAGAACACATGGGGCTTATGGGATTTGCTTCAGGACTTGGTCCTGTCGGAGTTCTTGCTCTCACGATTCATGCTGTTTTTCACACATTTACAAAATCCGCTTTATTCTTCTTATCGGGTGAAATCTTGCTTTCTCAAAAAACAACGAAGATTGCGGGCATTAAGAATTTAATGAAGGTATTACCGATTACTTCATGTCTATTTTTGCTTGGAATTCTAGCAATTATTGCTGTGCCTCCATCTGGTTTGTTTACAAGTGAATTTATGATTGTTGGGGCAGGATTGCAGTTTTACAAATGGCCAACGATCGTTCTTCTTGTTTCTTTGTCTGTCATTGCGTTTAGTATGCTGAAGAGCACTACTTCCATGCTTTACACAAAAGAGGAGGACTCAAAGATGTCTGAGGTGATTATTCACAAAGAACGTTGGACGCTTACCCACGGAGTTGCAATTGTTCAATTATGTTTGATTTTTCTGTTCGGTCTTCTCATTATGACAACACCTGTGATGGAGTTTTTCACAGCTATTTCAAAATCGATTTAATATGAATGCGCAACAAATCCTTCAAAATGTCCAGCTGTCCGGAGAATCCCGTGGGAATCTTGCGGTTGCTCAAACAATCGACAAGCAAGAGTTCACGCGTCTCTGTGAGCGTCTTGTTGCCGAGTTTCAATTACCGCTGTCATTGTTTTATGCCACCGATAAGCGCTCTGAAGGGCATGGTTTTGGCATACACGCTCTTTTTAGTGTGGATGCAACACATGAATGGATTTTGATTTCAGCGCATTTGCCAGAATCAGATCCACGCTATGAATCTTTAACCAAATCTGTCATGGCAGCGCATTGGTATGAACGTTATGCCATGGATATGTTTGGTATTATTGCGGAAGGTCATCCAGATTTCCGTCGTCTGGTTCATCATGAGAACGTTCCGCTTCATACGCACCCACTCAGAAAAGATTTTGCTTGGAATACAAAAATGGAACACGCAAATGAACCGTATCCAATGCATCATATTAAAGGTGAGGGGATCTATGAAATTCCTGTGGGTCCAATTCACGCAGGAATCATTGAACCAGGACATTTCAGATTCAATGTGGCCGGAGAGCGTATTATCACTCTTGAAGGGAAGTTGTTTTTCACACACAAGGGGGTAGAAAAACTCCTTGAGGGAAAGACAATCACAGAAGCCATGCCATTTATTGAGGGCGTCTCTGGTGATATGGCAGCTTCCCACGCACTTGCTTACGTGCAAGCTGTTGAAGATCTCGCAAAAACAAACGTTCCACAACGAGCAAAGGAGTTGCGAACCCTCATTGCGGAACTTGAACGTATCACCATGCATACGCACGATATTGCGAATATGGCCGGAATGGGAACAGGATTTACGGTTATGGCTGCTCACGGATTCCGTATCAAGGAAAAAATGATGCGATTGTCTGAGCGTGTGTTCGGAAATCGTTTTTGGAAAGGATTTGTTGTTCCGGGTGGAGTAGGGAAAGCATTGTCGAAAGATCAACTTTCTGATATTGCAAAAACAACCAAAGAAGTTGTTGATGAAATGCAAGATCTTTATAACCTCGGTCGTCATTCAGATGGCTTGCGAGAACGATTAGAAACAACAGGATTGCTGACAAAAGAGGTTGCTGTTGCATACGGCGCCCTTGGGCTTCCGGCGCGTGCCTCAGGAATAGACAGGGATGTTCGACGTGATCATCCGTATGCGGCTTATGCAGAACTTAAACCAGAAATTCAGGTTCTGAGTAAGGGGGATGTTTACGCAAGATGGAAACTTCGCGCGCTTGAGATGGTAGAATCTTTAAAACTCGTCGAAACTGTCTGTGGCGCAAAAAATGAAGGTCCTATTTCTGCTGAAGTAAATATAAAGGAAGGAATGGGAATTGGGGCTGTTGAATCATGGAGAGGTGAATCCCTTTGTGTGGTCTATGTAAAAGACGGTGTTATTGATCGCTGTGTTGTTCGTGATCCGTCGTTTTGCAACTGGGCTCTATTTGGTGAAATTGGGCCAGGAAACATCGTCCCGGACTTTCCGCTTTGTAACAAGTCATTGAACCTCAGTTATTCTGGAACCGATCTGTAAAAAGCACCAAAGGAGACAAAAGCACCAAATTCCAAAAAGAAAATATATAATCCCGATTTCCAATTTTGGAATTTGGGATTTTTTCTTTTGAAATTTTATGTCTTTCGGCGGTATACCCAACTTCCAATTTCTTCTGCTACAATACCGTCACTATGAACCTGCTTGAAGACCTCAATCCAGAGCAAATATCTGCCGTGACACACACAACAGGTCCTCTTATGATTGTTGCAGGGGCGGGGACTGGGAAAACAACCGTTGTGACTCGCAGAATCGCCTGGCTTATTGAACAAGGCCTTGCAAAGCCTGAGCAGATTTTATCGCTTACCTTTACAGATAAGGCGGCGGGAGAAATGGAAGAACGTGTAGACATGCTTTTACCTTACGGTTATGTCGATTTGCAGATCTCAACCTTCCACGCATTTTGTGAACGGTTGCTCAGAGAATATGGAGCAGAAATGGGTCTTGCGAGAGACTTTAAACTCTTAGCAGAATTGGATACGTGGTTATTGATACGGCAACATTTCGACAAATTCGAACTCGACTATTATCGCCCACTCGGAAATCCGACAAAGTTTTTAAAAGGATTCCTGACACATTTCTCGAGACTAAAGGATCAAGCCATTGAACCAGAAACGTATCTAGCGTTTGTGGAAAAGTTCGTGTTCGACAATGACTCGAAGCTCACGGCAGATGAGATCGAAACAGAAAAGAAGCGGATGCTTGAACTTGCGCGTGCGTATCAGACTTACCAATCTATTCTTCAGGAACATGACGCATTAGATTTTGGTGATCTCATCTCTTATGCAGTGAAATTATTGCGTGAGCGACCGAGAATTTTGAAATTGGTGCGTGACAAGTTTCGTTTCGTGCTCGTCGACGAGTTTCAAGATACAAACCACGCACAATATGAACTCGTGAAGTTAATTGCGGCTCCAACGAACAACTTAACAATCGTTGGAGATGATGATCAATCCATCTATCATTTTCGGGGGGCATCTCTTGAAAACATTCTTCGGTTTGAAACAGATTTTCCTTCTACCGCACGAGTTGTTCTTACAAGGAATTATCGCTCATCACAATCGATTTTGGATCATGCACATACATTTATTCAGATGAATAATCCACACCGTCTTGAGTCGAAGTCGAATGGACTCACGAAACGTTTGATTGCACATTCTGAGAAAGAGGGAACCATCGAACATATTCATGCGGAAACACTGGAGGATGAGGTTTTGTCCGTCGTAAATAAAATGATTCATCTAAAAGAGCAGGATGTAGAGTTGGACTGGAATGATTTTGCGATTCTCGTTCGCTCAAACAGTGCGGGCGATGATTTTGCGGACGCATTTGAACGTCACGGAATTCCATTTCAATTTCTTGCGCTCTCGGGTCTGTACACAAAACCAGTTATCCTCGACCTGCTCGCGTTCATACGCGTAATCGATCATCCATTCGACAGCCCAAGCTTCTATCGTATTTTGACGTCCCCAATGTACGGAATCGATGCTAGGACGATTGCAGAATTGAATCTTCTTGCTCAGAAAAAAGGAAAATCGCTCTTTGAGGCAACAGAGGCATCAGGATCGATTGAAACCATTTCTGCAGAGATTCAGCAAAAACTAAGCGCAATTATAACAGGACTCACAACTCTCAGGGCTGATTTGCAAGGAAAGGCTGCAACAGAGTGTTTTAAACAGATTGTCAGAAAAATTGGTTATATCGAGTATCTGAATGGGAGGCCAGAGGTGGAGAAAATGGAGTCATTCCGCTATCTCAACCAATTTCTAGAGCGAGTGAAATCCTTTGAAACAAGAAACGATCAAAAGAATTTGCATGCGTTTCTTTTAGAGTTTGCGAATGAGCGAGAGGCTGGAGAAGAAGGTTCATTATCTGTCGATTTTGAATCTGGTCCTGAGCTTGTGCGTATCATGACGGTTCATGCGTCGAAGGGTCTCGAATTCAAACATGTCTTCATTGTAAATCTCGTTGACAGGCGTTTTCCTGCTCAGGCACGAGGAGAAACAATTCCTATTCCAGATGGCTTGTTTTCGACGTTGATCGAACACGAGGATGCTCATCTTCATGAAGAGCGCCGGTTGTTTTATGTTGCAATGACACGTGCAAAGGAAGGTTTATATTTTACCTCTGCAGATGATTACGGAGGGGCAAGAGCCCGTAAACTTTCAAGGTTTTTGCATGAGCTTGGTTATGAGAAACCAGATGGAAAAGACAGAACACTCGTTCATTTGTTTGATGAGGATCGTGGGGAGCAAGAGGAACATATTTCTCAAACAGAAATTTCCATTCCAATTCCAAAACAATTCTCCTTCACACAACTTGCAGCTTTTAACATGGATAGAATCGACTATACGATTCCAATCAACAGTATTGAAAAATGGAAGTTAGTCAATGAAACA
>CAIKXH010000016.1 GCA_903831335.1 Candidatus Uhrbacteria bacterium
ACAGTTTGCTGATTTTTTCATAGATTACTCCTTCGTTCTTTACAGAAGGGGGAAGAGATGAGTGTACCTGAACTCGTGTTTGATCCGCATCTTGTTGATGAGTTGTTTGCTCGACGCTTGCTTGAAGAGATAACAGAAACGATTTCTGGTTCTTCTCACATACCATTTGATCGTTCGCGTTTTTCAAATACGCAGATCGCTATGGAGCGATTGAGCAATCATCCAGAATATCGTTCGCCGATCGAATCAGATCCGGTTGCGCCATACGGGCGTTTTCGTGGTCGGCACATCATCGGAACGGGAACGCGTGTTTTGGGTGGTGTGTATCTTGGACACAGTGCGAGAGAGGCGATTGTTGTCGATGAGACAAGTCATCTGCTGCACGCGTGCATGCTGGAGTTCGTAGAGAGGCGTTTCAGCAATATGCGCATGCAGTTTTTGCATGGGGATCTTTCGCTTGATTTTTCTCACGAAAGCGTTCTAAAGGAAGGCATGCTTCAAGCATTTGTGCATGAGCTTCCTGTTGCGCTTTATGCGTATGCGAAAAACCGTCTCGTATTCAACGAACGAAAGACGTCCGCTGTTTTTCAGGAAGCACATATTCTGCCAGATGGTGAATTGTCTTTGGACGCCTATCTTCTTGCAAGAACGGGTGTGTGTCGTCACATGGTCCTGTTCATTGTAGCTCTGTTTGAGATACTCTCCATGATGTCGCTTACACGTGGACGCATGTTTGTATGCCGGTGTTACATTCCACACATGTTCAGCCATGCCTGGGTGCGGTTTGAACAAGATGGGGCAGGTCCGTTCATTTTGGATCCAGCACAAAATTACCACGGTCCCCTTGAGCAAGGTGGGGAAATGGGAAGGTTTGTGTATGATCACGAGTTTGCCAAGTTCTTTGGCGGATCTTGAAGCAGATTTGCCCGCCACCTCAGACCCTTGCCTGGGTCTGTTTTTTTTGATATCCTGAAGAGGATTTAGTGTCCAGGGTCCTTTTGATCCTTTTTTCCTCTTACTTCTTTCCTTTTTGTCTTTATTATGTCCCAAACCTTTCAAAAATTAGAGCCTTTTTTCCTGAGGAAATTTGGACCTGTTGGGGCGTCCATCATCCTATTCTTTATTGAGGTCATTCAGATTATTTTGATTTCATGTGCCATTATTATCCCCATTCGGTACTTCTTGATCCAGCCTTTTTATGTGAAGGGGGCAAGCATGGAACCAAATTTCTATGATTCAGAATATTTAATCATTGATGAGCTCTCGTATCGGATGCGAGTTCCGGAACGCGGAGAGATTGTGGTGTTCCGGTATCCACGTGATCCAAGCGAATTTTTCATCAAACGAGTAATTGGTCTTCCTGGAGAAACGGTAGAAGTGAGTGGTGGAAATGTCACCATTTATAATACAGAGCATCCAAACGGAGTTGTTCTTACAGAATCTTACTTACACAACACTCAAACAGAGGGGATGAAGAAAACAACTCTTGGTGTAAATGAGTATTGGGTCATGGGTGATAATCGCGGGGAAAGTATGGATTCGCGCAGTTTTGGACCTGTAAAAAAAGATCATTTTATCGGTCGTGTCTGGGTGAGAGGACTACCAATCAATCGCATATCAACATTTCCAGAACCCGTTTTTAATCTCTAGAAGAAGAAAGGAGTAAGAATTATGGAGTATGAATACGTATTCTTACTTCATACTCCATTATTCATCATTCATAACTTATGTCCCCATTCAATAAAAAGAAAGAACAACCAAAAGTTGTTGCTCCAGCTCCAAAGAAAGTAGAAAGAACAGATGGTGGAGAAGAAAAAGAAAAGAAATCTGGAGCAAAAGCGCCACCAGAATTGCTACGCGGATTTCGTGACATCTTGCCTGAAGAACAAGGGAAGTGGAACTTTGTGCGTGACACCATTAGAAACCTTGCGGAAGCTTATACATTTGATCGCATTGATCTTCCTATTTTGGAAAGAGCAGATTTGTTTCAACGCACGGTTGGAAAGCAAACAGATATCGTAGAAAAAGAAATGTACGCTTTTCAAGATCCGTCTGAGCGTATTGTTGCGCTTCGTCCAGAGGCAACAGCTTCTGCAGCACGTGCGTATATCAATCACGGAATGCTTGATCGTCCACAGCCAGTAAAGCTTTGGTACGAAGGCCCAATGTTCCGTCATGATCGTCCACAAGCTGGACGTTATCGTCAGTTTTATCAGGCTGGGTTTGAAGCATTTGGAACACATGAGCCAATCATGGATGCGCAAATGATCGTACTCGGTCATCAGATTTTCAAGGATCTTGGTTTGAATGTAAAAGTTCATGTGAACTCTATTGGAACTCCTGAATCTCGTCAGGCGTATCTTGCAGAATTGGTAAGTTATTTCCGTCCTCATCGCAATAAATTGTCAGAAGATGATAAGCGTCGTTTGCAAAAAAGCCCCCTTCGTTTGCTTGATAGTAAAGAAGAGGGAATGAAAGAATTGCTTGCCGATGCTCCACAGATTTTGGATTGGTTGGATGATGCATCAAAAGAACACTTCACAAAAGTATTGGAATTTTTGGAAGAGATTCAAGTGCCATATGTCTTAAATCCACATTTGGTACGCGGGCTCGATTATTACACACATACCGTTTTTGAATTCGTCCTTGATAGTGATGATTTGGAACGTTCACAAAACGCATTGGGCGGAGGTGGTAGATATGACGGACTCGTTGAGTTGATTGGCGGACGTCCAACACCTGCTTGTGGATTTGCGATTGGAATGGATCGTGTTGTGAAAGCGCTCGGGGAATCTGGAATCAATCCACCACAACGCCCTGATCCTCAAGTCTTCTTTGCACAACTCGGAGATGCTGCGCGTCGTGTTGGTCTCAAGTTGTATGAAGATTTCCGCATGGCACAAATTCCAATGGCAGAAGCCTTTGGAAAGAATGCCCTGAAAGCGCAGCTTGAAGTTGCAAACAAACTTGCTGTTCAATACACAATCATTTTGGGACAAAAAGAAGTGTTGGATGGAACCATTATCATTCGTG
>CAIKXH010000017.1 GCA_903831335.1 Candidatus Uhrbacteria bacterium
GCTCATTGAGCTGGTTTATGTTCTCTGGCCTTATTTGCCAAAGAGTCTAATAGACAACTAAGAACACAGCTGTCGTCATGGAGCAAAAGAGTTTTTAAGATGGCGAAAGCCGGGGTTCCTTCTCCGGAGGAAATATAGGGAAGGGCAACAAAGGCTACAATGACACCACCATTTTCCGTGATAGGAAATGACGGATTATAATTTTTCCATCGGCTGAAATCGTGTGCCTCTTCAAGTGAATGAATGTTCTCCTCGTAGAAATACCTGACTTTCCCTGTCTTGTAAGCCACAAGAACGAATCCTCCATCACTTTGAGTATTGGGCACGAGAATACCTCAAGTTGTAAAAACACAACAAAACAAAATAATTTAAATTATTCATTTTGTCAAGAGTATTGCTATGAAATTTCTTCATCCAATCGATTTAGAAAAAGAACTAACATACCAAGATGTGTTTCTCATGCCGCAGTATTCGGATGTGGTTTCGCGCATGAATGTAGATCTTTCGCCCCAAGATGGAACAGGAATGACATTGCCTATCATTGTTTCGAACATGACAGCCGTTGCGGGACGTCGAATGGCTGAAACAGTGACACGCAGAGGTGGAATGGTTCTTCTCACACAAGACATGTCATTTGAACGTATTGAAGAAATCGTAAAGGCAACAAAGGTGTGTCATCCAGTTTTTGAAACACCGATTGTTCTTGATGAACATGAATCTGTGCAGACGGCATTGAACTTGATTAACAAACGTGCACATCGTGCGGTGGTTATTGTTGATAAGCAAAACAAACCAGTAGGCATTTTCACAGAAAAGGACGCATATCGTCGTGATCGATATAATCGACTTGTGGATGTCATGACCCGCGATTTGATTACGGTTCCAAGCACACAGACACCAAAAGAAATATTTCAAACACTGCACGAACGTCGTCTTTCGATCGCACCGGTTGTGAATCTAGATGGAACGCTTGCGGGTGTGATGACAAAAAAGGGCTGTGTTCGCGCTGTTCAATACAAGCCGGCATTAAATGCGAGTGGTCATTTACTTACAGCGGTTGCTGTCCGTATCAGATCTGGTCTTGATGAAACAATCGATATCCTCAAACAACTTGGAGTGGATATGATCGTTCTTGATACAGCACACGGACATCAAAAAACCATGATTGAAGCGTTGAAAAAAACAAGGTCTATTCTCGGGGCGGGTGCGCCTATTATGGCTGGGAATATCGTGAGCGAGAGTGCGGCAAAAGATTTGATTGATGCAGGCGCAACACATTTAAAAGTTGGCGTTGGCCCTGGGGGTGCATGCAAAACACGCATGACAACAGGGGTTGGGCGTCCACAATTTTCAGCCGTACATGAGGTCGCAAAGTACGCACGTGCGCATGGAGCGTTTGTGTGTGCAGACGGCGGGGTGAAACATCCTCGTGACGTCGCGCTTGCGCTTGCAGCTGGTGCGCATTCTGTCATGATCGGAACATGGTTTGCGGGAACGTATGAAAGTCCTGCAGATGTTCAGTTCGATGAAAATGGCAGAATGTACAAAGAACAATTTGGAATGGCTTCCAGGAGAGCTGTCTCAAACAGAACAGAAAATACAGAACCGTTCGAGCAAGCACAGAAAGAGTTTTTTGAAGAAGGAGTGAGTCAGGCGCGTATGTATTTAAACCCTGGTCAGGAGAGCGTGGAGGACATTATTGATGAAATTACAGCGGGTGTGCGCAGTGCCTGCACTTATTCAGGAGCAAGAAACCTGAATGAATTTTACGAAAAAGCCATTGTTGGCGTACAGACATCCTCTGGCTATGAGGAAGGGAAGCCAATAAGCAAAAGCTGGACATAACTTGTCCGGCTTTTTGTTTTGTGTCACACTCACGTTCGCGTCTGATTTATAGATGCATGGCGGTGAATATGGGGCGGCTTTGCGACTCTGGAATGAAAATGCTTGAAGGACGTGATGATCTTCCTTCAAGACCTCGGATCGGTTTGGTTCTTGGAACAGGTTGGTCCAATCCTGATGTCTTGCGCGAGCAAGGCTTCGTCATTGAAGCAAAAGCACCATTTTCTGCAATGCACCTTGATTCGAAAAGTGGTGCAGGGCATCCGAATGCTTTTCTCCTTGGTACCTGGCACGGCAAGGATGTTGTGATCAGCCAAGGACGTTTCCATCTCTATCAAGAACATGGGGTGGGAGAGAACTCCCTGATTCGTCGATGGATGTCGCTTCTGCTTTACTTCATGAACGGAAGCAAGCAGCTCGTGATCGCATCGGCTGTGGGGGGCTTGTCGAAAAAGATGAAGGAAGACATGATCGTCATGCCGACCGGAATTGTTTCTGCGCATTTGCCCCAGCCGTACCTGATCGGCGGAGATGGCGAGTTCGTGATGTCCGAGCAGTTGCTTTGGACAGGCGAGCCGGGTGAAGTGGAATTGTGTAAGAAGGCAACGGAAGAGGAGCATTGTTTCCAGCCATCGCCTTCTTCTTTGTCCTCACTCAGAAGACATTCTGTGTTTTGGGAAGCCTTGGTGAAGATCGGGCAGCCCATTCACTGTGACGGTTCATTTATCACTCATTACGTCATTCCTGGTCCTGGATTCGGTGGCGCGACAGAGCGGAAGCTTTGGGCGAGCTGGGGTTTCGATACCGTCGGAATGTCTCTTGATCCTGAGTTGCGACTCGTTGCGCTCGAGAACTTGGACAATCGTCCGAAGGGAATTGCGTGCGCATATCACGAGACAGACATTCGTGTCTTTCCGGCACTGTTCATCTCGGACGCTCACGACCTTGCAAACAATGACGAAATCGTCGCGCGCGCAAAGGCAATGGCGCCCAACTTCGGCAAGTTTCTTTCACACGTCATTCAATCGGAATGGTAGGTCTCAACAGAACACACAGTGTTCTGTTTTTTTGTTGGTTACAAAAACAAGGGACGGTAATGACCGTCCCTTGCGAATATTTTATTTCACTTCCAAAATTTTATAAACCAATTCATCACCAGCAGTAACAACAGAAATTGTTTCTCCTGCTGTATGTCCGATCAAGTGCGAACCGAGTGGGGATAGATGAGAAATTCTTCCTCGCATTGGGTTTGCCTCTTGTGGCCCTACGATTTCAAATGTGAGTGTGTGAGTGTTCATTTTTAGAACGACCGTTGATCCGAGTTGGATATGAATGTTGTCGCCCTGATTTTTATCAATCACAACAACATTCTTCAGACGTTCTTTTAAAATAGTCATACGACTCGCGATGCTTCTTAATCTATGTTTTGCTTCTTGGTATTCGGCATTTTCTGAGAAATCCCCAAATTCACCCGTTGTTTGGGTGTCTTTTACGGCTTGTTTGTGCCGAATTTCAAGATCAACAAGCTGGTGGTGGATTTTCTCCAACCCCTCTTTTGTGAGGTAAACAGGGCCATCGTCGCCCTTAAGTTGATTGTTTTCTAGTTCTTTTTTACGAGTGGGAAGGCGCATATGGGGGAAGTATAGCAATACTCTTGACAATATCCCAATTAGGATTGACAAAAACAGGCTTTTAGTATATAGTGTAGCCAAGCAAACAGTAAGCCACAACAAAGCGGAGATTCGTCGAATTTCGCAAAGCGGCCAAAAATTTGCGGATAAATCACACTGAAGTCAGACATTATGATGGGTACCATCAAAACAATGACAGAAAAGGGATTCGGATTCATTACACCAGACGATGGTGGTAAGGATCTTTTCTTCCATTCTTCTGCATTAGTTGGCGTACAATACAATGATCTTTCTGTAGGAGACAAAGTTTCTTTCGAAACTGAAGACTCAGACAAAGGACCACGTGCTGTAAACGTTCAACAAGCGTAAGCTTGAAAACAAAAACACCTGATTCGTCAGGTGTTTTTGTTTTTGCTATACTTGATGCATATGACACAATCAACAAAACAATACTCAACAGCAAAAGATGTGTTTTTTTATTTACTGATGATCATCATGCTCTATATGGGTGTGATCAGTTTTGCTGCCATGATTTGGCAGTACGTAAATATTCGGTTTCCGGACTTGTTGAATATTTCCTACGGAG
The DNA here is from genome assembly GCA_903831335.1 of Candidatus Uhrbacteria bacterium. Lineage (GTDB taxonomy): Bacteria > Patescibacteriota > Patescibacteriia > UBA9934 > GWF2-40-263 > XYB2-FULL-45-11. Next base: position 4,060 of record CAIKXH010000017.1, read on the forward strand.
CGTATGAAATTATTCGAAACTCTATTTCTGTTCTTGTTGTTGTGTGGCCGGTTCTCATATTCATTTCCTGGATGATTGGAAAGGATCTGCGTAAGGATAAGGAAAAGCAGAATTTGCGTGTGAGAAAATGGCTCATGTACCTCACGTTGTTTATTGCTTCCATGACCATCATTATAGACCTTATCACACTCCTGAATACATTTTTGAATGGAGAGATTACACTCAGATTTGTCTTAAAGGTCCTTGTGATATTGGTTGTTGCTGCAGGAGTATTTGGTTATTACCTTTGGGATCTAAAAAGAGACGCCTCAAAGAAGACGCGTATTTCCATGATCGTTGCTATCTGTACAAGTGTGATTTTCCTCGCGTCAATTGTTTCTGGTTTTTTCATTGTTGGTTCTCCTGCACAACAACGTAATATCCGAATGGATCTTCAGCGCGTACAAGATTTACAAAGTATCCAATATCAACTGTTGAATTATTGGACTCAAAAAGGAGCTATTCCACAAGCGCTTACAGAACTACAAGATCCAATCAGTGGGTTTATCATTCCAGTTGATCCTCTTACAAAAACAGCTTACGTATATCAAGTAAAAGGTCTGTATGCGTTTGAGTTGTGCGCAACATTTGCGGATGCCTCAAGGAACGAGCCTGGAACAGAAAGATATATGAAGCAATCATACCCAATGCAGGTTGATGGTATTTCAGATGTTTGGGAGCATGCGGAAGGCTCTGTTTGTTTTGAAAGATCCATTGATCCAGAATTATATAAGCCAACCACGAAGCAAATTGCCCCAGGTATTCCTATTAAGTAAACAAAAAATCCTCGGA
>CAIKXH010000018.1 GCA_903831335.1 Candidatus Uhrbacteria bacterium
AGTACGGCCCTTTCAGAAAAAATGCTCGATGTTCGCCTAAAAGAAAAAGAGGCAGAAACAGAACAGATCGCAAAAAAATCTGGGATTCCTTATGTTTTCCTAAAAGGATTCCCTATTTCTCCTGATGCACTCAGGCAAATTCCAAAAGAACAAGCTGTGGAATTACAAACGGTTTGTTTTTTGTATTCTGGAACAGAAGTACGTCTTGCTTCCACGAACCCAACAAGCCCAGCTGTAAAAGAGCTCCTCTACCAAATTGGTGAGCGCACAAAATCAAATGGAGGTGTCTACCAAATTTCAGATGAGAGTTTGCGTATTGCCATAAAAGCCTATGACACACTCCCTATCATCAAAGCAATTATCAAAGGAGTTAAAATTACAGATGAAGAGCTGCAAACATTTCAATCACAAATGAAATCGTATGGGGATGTTCAGGGTGCTGTAAAATCTGCATCCATTACAGACATCATTACTGTTGTGATTGCTGCAGCACTCCAGTTTGGAACCTCTGACATCCACATTGAAGCAGAAGAAAAAACAATTGTGATTCGCTTGCGTATTGATGGAATCCTCCAAGAAGTCGCTTCTCTCCCTCATGATCTTTGGAAAAAGATCATTGCCCGTATAAAGCTTATCTCTGGATTGAAAATCAATGTCACAGATCGCCCACAAGATGGTCGATTCACGATTTTTCTCAAAGACGGTGACACAGATGTGCGTGTTTCCACAATTCCAACAGCATACGGGGAATCTGTTGTTATGCGTATCTTGAAACCAAGTGCCATCAATGTTGAATTCTCTCAACTTGGTTACAGACCACTTGCAGAAAAACGTCTTCTCAAAGAAATTCAAAAACCACACGGAATGGTCATGACCACAGGTCCTACAGGTTCTGGAAAAACAACAACGCTTTACGCGATATTACGAAAGTTAAATACTCCGGGCGTAAAGATCATCACCCTTGAAGACCCTATCGAATATAAACTTGCCGGAATCAACCAATCACAAATTGATCACAGCAAAAACTACACTTTCGCCGGTGGTTTGCGATCCATCTTGCGACAAGACCCTGACACAGTCATGGTCGGAGAAATCCGCGATTTAGAAACAGCTGATGTGGCCATCAACGCGGCCCTCACTGGTCACCTTCTCTTGTCCACACTTCACACAAATGATGCAGCAGGAGCTATTCCCCGCTTCATCTCTATGGGCGTTAAACCGTTTCTCCTTGCACCTGCATTAAATGCGATTATCGGTCAGCGTCTGACAAGAAAAGTTTGTACAAACTGTAAAGAAGAAGTTCAACTCACACCAGAGCAAATGGAGTTTGTAAAAAAAGTTGCCTCAGAAATTCCCGCTGCCTCAGGAGAAGTTGTCCCACCTGAAACATCATGGAAATTTTATAAAGGGAAAGGTTGTGATGTTTGCAACAAATCTGGATACAAGGGACGTCTCGGAATTTATGAAATTCTGACCATGTCTGATGAGATCAAAGCAAAGATGTCAGAGCAGATTTCAGAATATGAAGTTCGCGAACTCGCAAAACAACAAGGAATGACAACCATGCAACAAGATGGAATTCTCAAAGTGCTGGACGGTCTCACAACCGTTGATGAAATTCTGCGTGTTGCAGGTGAAACAGCTTAAAAAAATAGGGCAACTGCCCTATTTTTGTAAATAAAAAAGCGCAATCAGCCGATCGCGCGCGTAATGACTTCTGGATTTTCGATGTGATAGATGATCGGAAGAGGTGCGTCTTCCGTGCAAGATGGACATCCCATCTGATAAAGCATGGCAACGCCCGCCTGCTTCAACACAATTCCTGTTCCTGTTTTCTCGAAAAGAACTTTTGCCTCCTGAACCGTCATTCGCAAGCGCACCTTGCATTTGGCGCAATAGGTACGAACTTCGAATGGGTGGGCACACTTTATGCACAGAAAAATGTTGGATCCGTCCACAGCAACAAGGCCGCGACGAACACAAATGGTGCAACTTCCTTTCTTTGGCACGAGCCCTCCCATTCCTGACACCTTCAGGAATCATTCAACCTAACTGTTTTTATCCCTTTCGTCAAGCCCTGACCATTCGAAGAACAAAAAAGACCCAATAAATGGGTCTTTTTTTATGCTGCGCGACGGATTGCTTTTGCGCGCTCTTGATCGACAATTGCTTGAAATTGTTTTGCGAGTCTTGGCGCGAATTTTTGTTCAATGAGATAGACAAAAGCTTTTCTTTGATCCTCTGTTTCTGGATCAACAGGAACACGATTAACTTCCATGGAGGTCGTAAAATCTTTCTTATCACCCTCTGGTTTCATGGAAGCATCTACCCCCACCCAGCGTGGTTGCGCACCTGGAACTTCATATTCAAACCATCCGTCAATATGATGTTTTGAATCAAGAGCCCCAGACTGCACAGCCGTATAAAATTTAAATTTATTCGCCTCTGCCGGGGTCAATTTCAGATACCTAATGATTGCAAGACGAAGTTCGCGCGCAATCGGCTTCACCGGCTTCAAGGGATCCAAATTGTAATGCTCGCGCACAATCTTCATCATTCCAGTAATATCTGGTGAATACCCATCAGGATCCTTACAATCCTTTCCGGTTAATTTTTTGTATGCTTGTTCATATGCAGGGGTTTTCTTCATATACCCCAAAGCATCCATCTCATACACAGTTCCTTTGTATCCTCTTTCAATTGACGCATCAAAAACAGAGTCCGCAAATACATCCATGCCTGGACGATCAGAATCATGAGATGTTGTACCAGATCCCATTTGTTGAGCACTTCTCATTGCTCGAGCCTCTGAAGCCTCAGACGCCGTTCTTCTGACAACCATAGGACTAAATGATTATTTCTCTTGCGCCATTTGGAAGAGAGATGAATTTAATAACCTTATTATACTTCATTTTCGACTCTTTTTCAAGTCCTTTCTCTGGCCATTCAATCATGAATACATTTTTTGTATCAATCATCATCTCTTCTAGCCCGAGTGACCGAATTTCCTCTGGTGTTTCAAATCGATAAAAATCCAAATGAATGACCTGCTTAATCGTCTCATGATTCATGATTGGATATAGATTCATGATAGAAAACGTTGGAGATCTAACAGGTTCAGTATAGCCGAGCGATTCAAGAACGCCTTGTACAAACGTGGTCTTCCCTACTCCGAGATCGCCCTCGAGAAACACAACGTCGCCACCTTTCAGAGATGACGCAAATTCGTATGCGATCTTTTTTGTTTCTTCGAGAGAGTTTGAAATCATACGAGTCTCATATTCGGATTCGCTTCTAGTGTGAGAGGGTCGACAAAATCCTGTTGCTTTGCCCGATACAGCCCTGCGATTGCGATCATGACGGCGTTATCACCAGAAAGTGATTGATTGGGAGCGTGAAATGTTACGTGAGGAAAATGTTGCGCGAGCGTGCTTGAGAGCGATTCTCTGAGCGCAAGGTTTGCTGATACTCCGCCCGATAAGATAACAGACTTTGGCGAAAATTGTTTCACTGCTGAGATTGTTTTCTGTGTGAGCACATCGACAACAGCTTGCTGGAATGATGCAGCGATATCTTCAACAGACGTTTCGGGATGCGCTTCTCGATAAACTCGGACAGCTGTTTTTAGCCCGGAAAAAGAAAAGTCGTAGTCACCACTGTCATGCATGGGTCGTGGAAATTCAATTGCGTGTGGATTTCCGTTCAACGCCGTTTTCGACAAGATCGGCCCACCTGGATAACCGAGCCCAAGAAGTTTCGCGACTTTATCGAACGCCTCCCCTGCCGCATCATCACGCGTCATTCCAACAAGTTCATATTTTCCATGATCATGCATGAGAAAAAGTTCTGTATGACCACCAGACACCAATAAACACAATGCAGGAAATTGCGGAGTTGATTCCGTATTCGACCAAACCGAATACACATGTCCTTCTAAATGATTTGCTGCGACAAGTGGCTTCTTCCAAATCCATGCAAGCGTTTTTGCGAGCTCAACGCCGATACGGAGCGCGGGAACCAAACCAGGACCGGCTGTAACAGCAATCGCGTCAATCTCATGACCATCTCTTGAAACTCCGCACTCGAGGAGCATTGGGAAAATAGCGCTCACATGCTCACGTGCTGCGACTTCTGGGACAACACCGCCATATAACGCATGGATATCAATCTGTGATGACACCAAACTTTTTTCTACCACAATCTCCCCACCATCATCAGAAATGATCGCGATCGCTGTTTCGTCACAACTCGATTCAATACCCAAAATGCGCATAAGATAGCCAAAGAATAGAAAAAAACACACGATATGTCAATCGTGTGTTGTCTTTGCCTGCCTCATTTGCTGGATGATCTTTTTCAAAAGCGTTTCGAAGTCGGCCTTCTTTTTCCATTGTTTTTCAATAGCGATTCGTAAATCAATGTGTTTTTCATATCCATGATCCGGACACACGAGTACATCTTCGAATTCCGATCCGTTTAGTAACACTGTCAAAGCCTCTTTCAGATCCTCAAACTGTTTTTCACTCAACCCTTGTTCAAAACACTCTTTTTGATACCATCGCAAAACTTCTAAATGGAATATTTCGTGCGCAACAACGGTGACTTGTCGACCAAGCGAAGCGTATGCATCAACCATGAACCAGTTGTGTTGCGTGTTGTAAGGACAAAGTGATGCGGTAGTGAGTTCTGCTTTAAACATCTTCGAAGAAACAGGTTTGTGTGTTAACTTCGAGAGAGCTTTGAAAAATCGGGGTTCGGTTTTATCCCAAACCATCTGGAGCGCACTCGCCGCATGAGGCAAAAATCGCATGAGCGATTTTTGTTCTCGCAAATATTTCTCAACAATCTTTATCTGTTGCTTTTCACCTTTTCCCTTTATTCGTTTTCGAACATCAAACGGAATAAATGCGAGCACGCGATCCGCTGAAACACCGAACGATTCAGTTGGCTTATTCCAAACACGCACCCAGTTTTTGGCATCTGCTGTCATTGAATACGAAAAGGCGACGTGAGACATAACAACAGGCAACAAATTAAAATCTTCAGTTCTTCGAGGGGTTCGTGAAATACTCTTTCAACAACTTCGCCGTTCAATGTATTAAACGTGTGCTCATTCTTTTACACTTCTGGAAAAATGAT
>CAIKXH010000019.1 GCA_903831335.1 Candidatus Uhrbacteria bacterium
GATAAGAATGATCTTTGGCAGTTCAGGCATATTTAAAGATAAGATTTATTAATTAAATGATACCACTATTGAAATAAAGTACATATCCCGTTGACAAATCACCTTTTTCGTGATAGTTTTGATTGTCGAGTTTTGTGATTCGACCCTTTCAACCCCTCATGCACGGAGCAACATGAAGCGTGTTCTCATTATCGAAGATGACATACCGCTGAGCGAGGCATTCCGCAAACGCCTCACGCACAATGGATTTGAGGTCGTTCTTGCCCGAACAAAGTCGGAGGCCTATAAGGCGTTTGATGCTAATCCCGACTTTTTCGTCATGCTTGTCGATGGCTGGATGGATGGGGCAACAGACACGTGCGATCTCATTCGCGAGTTTCGTAAAACCTACAAAGGTCACATGATCGCCATGTCAGGAAAGGACGATACTCGTGAGCATCAAGTGGAAGCTGGGTGCAATCACGAATCGTTCAACAAGCCTCGTGCGGTCAATGTCGCCATTCTGCTCGCTCAGGAATCTACACAAGGAGCCCGCTCATGAACAACAATCAGGACAAAGAAAAAGACCCTCGTTTCCTGATGCCAATCCTTGTGACCATTATGGTCATCATCACGGCAGCACTCGTCATTCCTCCAGCTCACACTGTTCTTTCACTCATTATTCATTTCTGTGTTCAACGCTGAAGCAGAACACCCTCTCCTCTTGCGCTCGCCATTTCAATGTTTGAGCGCTTTTTTTGACAAGAAAAATCGTTCGCATTACTATCATCTAGCTTTTCATGGAGGCTTTCATGCCAAGACAACGTCGTATTCTGATCATTGATCCAGACGAATCCCATCTGGCTACCTGGAGAACAGAACTGGGGGATAAATTCCATGTAACAAACGCTTCCAGCATCCCCGATGCAGAAGAGATCATCATGGAAAATCCCGAATTTGCAGCGATCGCCGTTGAGTCCTTTCTAGACGGAAACACGATTCAATCCCTCTCGTTCATTGAGCGTCTTCGTCACACCTTTCGCAAGCCCATCATTGGCATTGCGACAAAATACGAACACCAGCAACAAATGATCCTCGCGGGCTGCAACATCTATGCGATCCGACTTGATCTTCCAAACAAGATTTACGAAGCGCTCAAAATCTACGCTCCGATCAAAAAAGCAAAGAAGCCAAAAAAAATCAAAAAATCCTTCCTGGAAGCTCAGCGCAAAAAAATGAACCAAGCCACCTGACCCTCAACGATCTTTCACAAGATCGTTTTTTCTTTTATGATGTACAGGTATGCAAACGTTTATTCCAGGACCACTGACAGACAACGCAAGAAACATGATGCGCAGACTTGGTTACGGTGAGCAATCAAAATTTTCCGGACAAACAGCTTTTATTAAGCGTGTTTCAGGCGGAGATTTTCCGCGCTATCACGCTTATGTAGAAGATCGTGATGGAGGTCTACAGGTCAATTTACACATTGATCAAAAAGCCGCGAGCTATGAGGGTGCACATGCCCATTCTGGAGAGTATGAGGGTCCGCTTGTAGAACAAGAAATGAAATATATTGTGGCATGGGTTTTACACTGGAAACAAACAGAACTGAATAAACCAGAAGAAATAAATAAAAAAGAAGAAAAAAGCAGTGGGAAAAAAAGTTTATGGGGATAAAAAAAGAAGCACCTGAGAGGGTGCTTTTGTGATTATGGTGTCGTCTGCATGACCGCAGGGAAGATGATATTCCCTTCTTTCCTACCGAACTCATTGAGTTCACGACTGCACCCATCCAATTCAAGCTGCGAGGGCTTCAAAATGGATTTTGCTTCAATCTTGTTGGTCACAACAGGCATGCAGCGCTTTCTAAGAAGATGCGTCAGCATCGCGTAGGCACTCATCATGTGCCAGTCACTCGTGACAAGATAGATCTCCGTCACGTGCGGGGCATCGTTCTTCAGCACGTCTACAAGGCATGTTGCATACGTCATCGTCTTTTGGTCTGAAGCAAGCAAGATGTGAATTGAGGTCAAGCCGTGCTCCTTGGCCATACTCTGATACAGAGTGATCGCGGAACTCTGGTGCATGCCACCAATAATGTAGAGGGGGGAACGAGTATCAAGAGCACACTTGATTGCGCTTGTGATGCGCAATGTTTCATAGTTACCGCTTTCAAGAAGCGGTCCGCAGAACATAACGACAGCAACCCGTTTGTGCATGAAGGACCCCGATTGTGAAAAAGAACAAGACTCACGTGTTGTGAGCCAAAAGAGAATAGCATGAGAAAATGATTGCGTCAAAGATATGGCCGCTAAAAAACTATCTTTCAAGCCGATCAAAAAATGGTACTTTTTGTTTGTTTAGAAAAAACAAGATTCCAACCCCCGCCATGACAAGCGAAACGTACTGCGCTGGGGTGAGATAAAAATAACGGACATCGACTGCGCGTGAAAAATCAAGAAAGAAACGAATCACTCCATGAAGCAACAAAAACGCAAAAACAAATGTCTTTGGCTTCGCGTGCTTACGATCAAGAAGAACGAATAAGAAAAAGATGAAAAAACCTTCTATAGAAAGATATAAACCATTATCGTGCCGAATCCCATTTGGATAATTCACTCCAAGAACGAAACTGGTGAGCGTACCTGGATGGTCATGAATGAGAAAACATCCGATACGTCCGATTCCAAACCCGAGCGGCAATGCGTACGCTGCGCAATCTGCATATCGCCACGCATCCAACTTCTTTGAACGGAAAAAGACATAAAGAGCAACCACAGCTCCAAGGAATCCTCCCATTTCAGAAAATCCACCCTGCCAAACTTTCAAAAGCTCAATTGGGTGTGCAAGATAAATGGAAGGCTCATACACAACCATGAACAATCGAGCCCCTACCATGGCAGATAAAATCACCCAAAATGCAAAATCCCAAACAATACTTGAGTCTAAGCCATCGCGTTTTGCTTTCTTGGCAGCAACCCAAGTTGCACACAGAATTCCAAGCGCGACAATATGACCCCACACTTGAATGGTGATAAATCCTATATGAATTGTTGTGAATTGAAACCAGGGGAGCATATTGTTTTGTCATTGCGAGCAAAGCGAAGCAATCTTTTCGACACGACGCGCGTCTGTAAGATTGCTTCGTCGTCGATGACTCCTCCTCGCAATGACAAATCAACTATTTTATAAACGTTTCTAGAACCTTGCTACTTTCTACTCTCTACTTGCTACTTTCTCATAAAACATTCCAACCCGATACAGTACGTGTTCATCAAATGCTTTCCCCATCAGCTGGAAGCCAACAGGTAACCCATGTGCTGTTTCGCAAGGAATTGATATCGCAGGAATAGCCGCGAGGTTTGCGGTGATGGTGTAAATATCTGAAAGATACATGGTGAGCGGATCATCAAACTTTGCTCCCAAATCCCACGCAACAGATGGACTTGTTGGTGTGAGAATGACATCGACTTCCTTCAGCACTTCATCTAAATCTTGTTTGATGAGCGTTCGCATCTGTAATGCTTTTTTATAATACGCATCATAATATCCTGCCGAGAGCGTATAGGAACCAAGCATGATCCGACGCTTAACTTCGCGTCCAAAACCTTCTCCGCGAGTCTGCTCATACGTATCCGCAAGATTTTTTCCCTGAGAATGATATCCGAATCTGAGACCGTCGAAACGTCCGAGGTTCGATGTAATCTCTGACGGTGCAACAATGTAATATGCAGCGAGAGCATATTTTGTATGCGGCAAGGAGACGTGCTTTATAACAGCCCCTGCACTCTCAAGAACTTTAACGGCATTCATAACACTCAAACGAACATCTTCATCCATTCCCTCCACAAAATATTCTTTCGGAAGTCCAATGCGAAGCCCTTTCATGTCTGGTTCAATCAATTCAGGAACCGTTGTTGAGCGGAGCTCTGTTGATGTTGCATCATGTGCATCCTTACCTTCAATCACTTCCATCACAAGCGCAGCATCTTCAACGGTATTTGTGAACGGACCAATCTGATCAAGACTTGATGCCATTGGAATCAATCCATAACGTGACACACGGCCGTAGGTTGGTTTTAATCCAACAACACCACAAAGTGATGCGGGCTGACGAACAGAACCTCCTGTATCAGATCCGAGGGCGCACGCAACAAATCCTGCTGCAACAGCAACAGCTGATCCACCACTCGATCCGCCAGGAACTTTTGTCTTATCGTGCGGATTTTTTGTTGGACCGTAATGAGAAGTCTCTGTTGATGATCCCATGGCAAATTCATCCATGTTGGTGCGTCCGATAAGAATCGCTCCAGCATTTCGCAGACGATCAGCAACAGTGGCGCTATAGGCAGCCTTATGACCCTCAAGCATTTGCGATCCAGCCGTAATCTCCCAACCCTTCACCAAAATATTATCTTTAAGGGCGATCGGGATTCCGGCAAGCACACCAAGCTCTTCCCCTGCCGCGCGCCGGCGATCTATTTCTTTTGCCTCATCGATTGCAGATGGAGAAACCCAAATAAACGCATTCAGCGTTTCATTTTCATCCTCGATCTTTTTTAAACAAGCACGCACCATTTCTTCACTAGTAGTTTTATGTGTTCGAAGATCTTGTGAAAGTTGTTTGATGGTAAGCATAATTTTTATGTCATCCTGAGCGACCGTTTTATGTTTAGCCGAAGGATCTCGCGTTGATTCTTGAGATTTCTCCGCTCCTCGATGACTCGTCGGTCGAAATGACAAAATAGTTAAATTCCCTTTTCTTCAAAAACCGCCTGAACCTCTAGAAGATCCCCTTTCTTTGATGTAAACAAATCAATAGCGCGACGACGTTCATCTTCATCACATACTGGCTCATCTGAACGAAAAATATTCTCCACTGCCACAGCATGCTGTAACTCTGGCACGTTTGTTGTATCAACTTCCTGAAGTTGATCTACATACGCCAAAATCGAACCCAATTGTTCACGATAAGGTTCTATTTCTTCATCAGACAAATGAAGTCTGGAAAGTTTTGCGATTTTCTTTACGTCTTCAGTGGTGAACATATATTTGGTGTCATTGCGAGCAAAGCGAAGCAATCTTTTCGACACGCAAGATTGCCGCGTCGTCGATGACTCCTCCTCGCAATGACAGATTAAGTCCCCTGCATCATATCCATAAATTCCTTCTCCGACAACACCTTCACCCCGAGTTTGTGGGCTTCTTCAAGCTTTGACCCAGCCTCAGCGCCAGCAATCACATAATCTGTGTTTTTACTTACAGATCCAGAAGCTTTTCCACCAAGTGAACGAATTTTCTCTTTTGCCTCATCTCGGCCGAGAGTCGACAATGTTCCCGTTAAAACAAACGTTTTACCAGCAAATGCTTCAGATTGTTTTTGTGCTTTTACCGATTCGACAACAACTCCGTTTTCTCGATATGCCTCTACGAGTGCCTTGTGGTGTTGTTCACCCAAATACTCGACAACACTATCGGCAACAACACTTCCGACCCCCTCAACCTCTTCCAGCGTTTCCCGAGAAACACCGAGAAACTTTTGAAGTGATCCAAAGTAATGTGCAAGATCAAGGGCTGTTTGTTCTCCAACATTGCGAATCCCGAGCGCGAGAATAAACTTTGCGAGCGTAATATTTTTTCTGGACTGAATCTCATCAACAAGTTTTTTCGCCGATAACTCTGCAAATCCTTCTAAGCCCATTAAATCTCCAGGCTTGAGTAAAAATAAATCTGACGGACGGTTGATAATTTTATTTTCGTGAAGAGTCTCAATAATGGCTGGGCCCAAACCATCAATAGCGAACGCGCGCGCCGCGTGAAGAATCGCTTCACGGTCTTGCACGAAACACGATGGATTTGGACAGAAGATCGCTACGGTTTCAGTAGACCTCCCTCCTGCTCCCTCCTTATTAAGGAGGGAGGGAACGCGGCGCGAGACGGCCGTTCCGCAAACAGGACATTCTGTTGGTGGTTTTGTTTTGTACGTTCCATTCGGACGCAATCTCTGAACCACTTCTTTGATTTTAGGGATAATATCTCCGGCCTTAAACAAAACAACTGTATCACCTTCCCGAACATCGAGACGTTCAATTTCATCCATATTGTGAAGCGTTGCGTGCTGAACCGTTGTTCCGCCGATCCATGTTGGATCAAGCAGTGCGACAGGAGTAAGTGCACCCGTGCGACCAACAAACCATTCAATCTTTTTTACCATTGTGGTCGCTTCTTCTGCCGGAAACTTCCAGGCAACAAGTCCGCGCGGAGTTTTTCCAACGATTCCCAATTTCCCAAACGTATCACGATCATTCACACGAATCACCATGCCGTCAATCCAAAAATCCAATTTTGCACGCGTTTTTTGAAGTGCATACCAATGTTTCTCCACATCCGCGAGCGAAGAACACAAAACAGCATCTGGTGCAGTTTTGAATCCGTACACGTTGAGTTTCTCAAATGCCTGAACAGCTGTTTTAACCCCATCATCAACAATTAAATCCCAAGCCACAAATGCAAGCGGACGAGATGCAGCAATCTTTGGATCTAATTGGCGAATAGAACCAGCTGCTGTATTACGTGGGTTTGCAAAAATAGGTTTTCCGTCTTTTTCTAATTGTTTGTTGTATGCATTGAAGGCCTTTACAGGAAAATAAACTTCTCCGCGTACTTCAACGCGGTCAGGAATATTGTTTCCGTGTAATTTAAGCGGAACAGAAGCGATTGTGCGAATATTCAGCGTAACATCTTCCCCAACCGTACCGTCACCACGCGTTGCCGCATATTCAAGAACACCATGACGATACACAAGAGACATGGCAAGGCCATCGATCTTTGGCATGCAAAAAAACGCATTCACTCTTTCAAGTTTTGAGATACGCTCAAACCATTCCTCAAATTCCTCAAGAGAAAACACATCCTCCATAGAGAGCATGCGAGATTTGTGCGTAATTTTTTCAAACTTTGGAAGTGGTTTTCCGCCAATTCTTTGTGTTGGTGATTCTGCCGTAATCAAATCCGGATATTGCTGTTCCAACTTATAGAGCTCGTGTTTTAAAGAATCTAAAGCAGCATCAGAAATGCTTTGTTTGTCTAAAACATGATATTCATAGCGATACGTTTCTATGACATCACGTAGTTTTTCTATACGTTTTTGGGCTTCTTTTTTATCCATATCACTTGCGATTATAGCACAGGAACGACAAAAAATCGTCAAAGAAAACAAGACGGAAATACCGTCTTGTTTCAACCTTCTTATTCTAAAGCTTTTGTCCCTTCCTTCTTTTTCATTCCAGAAAGCGGAATTTCTGCATAAAAGGTGCTTCCCTTATTTTCTACGGATTCAAACCAAGCTTTTCCACCAGATTGATCCATAATCGATTTTACAATATACAAACCAAGTCCTGTTCCTTCTACATCTTTATCTCTGACATTA
>CAIKXH010000020.1 GCA_903831335.1 Candidatus Uhrbacteria bacterium
AGTACACCCCGCACCGGTCAATAAAATCAGTATCAATACACCAGAAAAAAATGTGGTTTTCATATACGTTATTGTTCATGAGCTTCAATGCTTGTTTAATCATCTTGAGCATTGCCAGAACAAATGGATTATCGTGTTTCAATTTTTGAACGATCAATTTTCTGTCTCGCTTAATACTTGATTAACTGTTTAACCATGCTCCTCTTCCATATGTCTGTCAACAATGCAACAAAAATAAATGATCCAATATCCGTTGGATCATTTTTGTTCAAAACACTCAACACTTATTCTAAAATCTGTGTTCCTTTCAATTTCGCCTTAATTCCAGCAAGATCTTGCTGTGAGACAGCATTCCCTCTCAAATCCAGTACACGCAAGGATGTGAGGTTTCCGAGTTCTGATGGTAGCCCCGTAAGTTGATTGTTTGAGAGATTCAATTCTTGGAGTTTTGTTAGCTGTCCAATTTCCGCTGGTACGCCAGTCATAAGATTATTGCTCGCATCCAGAATACGCAAATTACGTAGTTGTCGAATTTCTGCAGGCAATGCTCCTGTTAATTGATTGTTCGATAGATTAAGTTCTTCAAGTGAGATCATCGATAATACATTGGAAGGCAATTTCTCTAAACCCGATCCGCTTAAATCAAGTTTTACTTTTGATGAAGATACTTCTTTTGCAACATTTGATTGTTGAGAATTTTCTACTTGTTGAATGAAGGAATTAGAGCAACCTGCACCTAAAAATGCAGTAAAAATGAGCACGATGAATAGAAATGGTATTTTCATACTAGTGGAAAATTACTTTTTTGGCAGTAAGGGAAAAAAGACACTCACTCGCTTTTTATACTGGGCAAAATCTGGATGTTCCGCCATTTTTTTCTCAAGAAGCGGAATTCCAGAAACTTTCAAAATAAGAAACGTGATCGTGAGCGGGCCAATAACCCCCAAAATCCCGAAGGGTGCGGCCATTGCAATCACCCAAATTCCCCACCACTGTGTAACCTCCCCAAAATAATTTGGGTGGCGGGTATATTGCCACAATCCACTTTGCATTAACTTACCCTTATTGGCCGGATCTTTGAGAAATCGTGCGAGTTCTGCATCGCCCGTTGATTCAAACCAAAACCCAATCGCCCAAATTGCAAAACCCATCAGTTCAATGAACCCAAGTGACTGAGCGGGTTGGCTGTTGATGACAAGTACGGGCATTACCACACAAAACAACAATACCCCCTGAAGAAAATATACTTGGAAATAGGATCTGAGATAAAACCATTTTCCCCATTCTTTCCTCCATGCCAAATAGCGAAAATCTTCTGCCTTCCCTTTATTGCGACGATGAATATGCCATGCAAGCCGAGAACCCCAAATCGTAACCATTATGACAACCAAAAGTGATCTGATAGAAAAAGCCTGTTCTAAAACAAGTGATGACCAGGCAAGCAAAACAAAACCGAGTCCCCATGCAACATCTGCGACATCATTTCTTTTTTTTAGCAGAGAAAAAACAAACCATGCTGTCATGTAAACAAAAAGAATCAGTGCTAGCGTGAGATAATAGTTCATAAACCAAGTTTATGTGCGATAAGATACGTTACGGTTGAAACAGAAGAAGCGAGAACGGCTCCCCATATAAGATCCACAATCGTGACAAGTAATGGCCAATTCTTTACCGTCGCCAAATTTGTAAGATCATACGTTGCATATGAAATCAATCCGAACAAAGCACCGAATATCAACACGTGCGAAAGCGAATTCTTTTCTAATGCGGGCATAACAACAAATAACAGCAACCCGACAATAAACAAAAGATAAAACGAGATCGCTGCGACCCAATTCACATCAGGACGAAGAAGAAATCCGATTTGTTTTGCGTAAAAATTTTTTGCGATCAAACCAAGCCAAACCATGTCAATTACAAAGAAAACGGGAAGGGCGATGAAATATAATTTCAAAAACATAGAAAACACTAGTGAGTTAATAAATACACGACAAGCAAGATAACACTTCCCCACCAGCCAATATCAGAAAACACCAGACTGACCGCGATTTTTTTCTGCCACGCAACAGGAAGCAACTCCTTCGCCTTTCCCTCTTTCTCACGCCTTAACATGTAAGGACTTACCGAAAAAGACAAAAAAATTCCATTCAAAACCAACACACAAGCGAGCATGAGATGATACAAAGGAATTCCACTCAATGTCTGATCACGATAAAGAAGAGATCCACCGATAAGGGCAAGAAATATTCCCAACCAGATCATCGGCTTTGTTACTTTGTGTGTGCGTGTTGTGGCTTCCGTCCAGTACGAAGATTTTCTCCCTAAGAACCCATGAATATCAATAACGGTCACAGCTCCAAGCCCAATGATGAGACCGGCAAGAAATAAAAATAAGCCGAGAGCATCAAAAAAATGGATAGATAATAGGGTTTCCATATAGACAAAGTATATCATCAAACCCTGAACCTTTAAACGCGCACGATCTTTATAAACAAATCTTGACAGGATGAATATTTTCCTATAGGTTCCTCAGTCACATTGACATGTGTGTGCACACTCACACACAGGAGATTGCTCATGGGAAAGTGGGACTCATTCAAATCCAGCAAATATAAGGTCGTCGATCTTGGACGCCCTGCTACATTTCTCATTCCTGAATGCAAGTTGCAAAACAGCATTGGAAATCACACGGTAGAAAAATCTATTGAAGCGTTCTTGCTTGAAAACTTTGGCGCATTCACCACAACATCCATTCCCTCCTTTGGAGTTTGGATGAACGAAACACAGATCCACTACGATGAATGCAAGCGATACGAAGTCTCGTTCGTAGGAAAAGAGAAAGTTCAAATCCTCCTTGATTTCCTTTCTGAAATTGCAAAAGCAACACAAGAAATCTGCTTGTACGTGTGCGCCGGGCAATACTCCTGCCTACTCTATCCAACACCCTAATCAAGGGTGTTTTTTTAAACTAATTGCACCCTTCCCTTTATTTAATAAACTGAATCGGAACAGCCATTTTCTTTACATCCCGCAGGCGATAATCCAACATCTTTCGACCACCGAAAAT
>CAIKXH010000021.1 GCA_903831335.1 Candidatus Uhrbacteria bacterium
CCATAATACAATCGACCATTGTGTGATCGAAGGTCGTTTCCGGAGGAATCTTTTGGATCCAGATCAAGAATACGAAAAACCCAAGTGTTTGGCGGTTCTTTGTGGTATGGTTTTTGCACACCGAGTTGTAAGATGCGACGCATTCGCTTCTCCGTTCATGTCTGTGGGCTCGAATGTCATCATACATTCTGAGCCATGTCAAAGAAAAAACACGACTCTTGAAGAGTCGTGTTTCCTTTTTGTCTTTTATGCTTGTTTGTTTTCCATTGGGCGTGCAATGCTAACAGCAATTGGGCGTCCTTGAAATTCTTTTCCATCCATTCCGCTCACAGCGGCTTGTGCTTCATCATCATTAGACATTTCCACGAAGCCAAAGCCACGGCTCTTTCCGGTGAATTTATCTGTGATAATACGTGCTGAGACAACGGTTCCGAATTCAGCAAAAGTTGCCCGAAGGTCATCTTCTGTTGTTTTCCAAGGAATGCTGCCTACGAAGAGCTTGTTGTTCATAATAGAAACAAGACACAATAATTAATGACACCGTCCTATTATGACTAACAGGGCTGGCTAAAGAATAGAATGCCATAGTTAGAAAAGAGGTGCAAGGGGCAAAGTGATAAAGTAAAAAAGTGTAAAAGTGAATAAGAAAGTTTTCTTCTTATAAAGAAAATTTCCTTCACTCTTTGACTTTTTCACTTTATCACTCTTACTTTGTCCACAAGACAGAATAAGATGATGCGCTATAATGACACCGGTTCATTTGATGGAGGACAAGATGCTTAAGCAGAGGCTCAGGTCGCAGCCGGCGGAACTCGTTGTGTATACCGGTCCGATGTGGTCCGGAAAAACAGGTGCGCTGAATGCCCAGCTCGAGCTTGCGCTCATTTCTGGCAAGCGCGCCGGTTTCCGTGTTCTTCTTTTCATGCCAAAGAAAGATACTCGCGAAACTCGACCAGGAAAGGAATTTTCTGGTGAGACTGTGCGTATTGCGCACGTCACTGAGGTATTCGATCACATCTGCGAAGATCATTTGGTGATCGGATTTGATGAGATTCAGTTCTTCGAAGAAGAATGGGAAGAGTTCAAGAATGTTTCGAAGAAACTTGTTCGTTCTGGCCGACATGTTCATATTGCAGGGCTCGATCTTGACTTCAAGGAAAACTCCTTCCGAATTGTTTCGGAGACCATGGCTCTCGCCCAGCAAATTTACAAGAAGGAGGCCGTCTGCGATCGCTGTGGAAGTTTCCATGCCTCACGTTCACAGAGGATTTCAAGCGAGACGGATCGATTCGTCGTGGGTGATAGTACTGAGTACGAAGCCCGTTGCATCGATTGTTTCGAGCCACCGATCGACGATGTCGATTCTGGCGAAACGACCTCTAACGAAATTCCGTCCGCTACCTGATCGACTCACAAAGTCGATTTTTTATTACCACAAAAACCGCCGGCGACAGCCGGCGTGTGCGTTTAAAAGCGAAGCTCTCGTGTAAAATAAAATCACCCCTGTGACAGAAAGGAGGTGATTTTAGGTATGACGAACCGCAGACTGTATCAGTTGGACCACTGTACATACATCTGCCAATACCACATCGTGTTCGTAACGAAATGGCGAGGGAAAGTCCTCACCGACAAGTATATCAAACAAGAAATGAAAACAATGTTCACACGCATTGCGACGTGGAAAGGATTAGAATTGGTTGGATGGCATGTCGGCGACGAACATGTACATCTCGTTTTACATATTCCACCAAAATATTCCGTCAGTTACATTGTGCAGGTGTTGAAAGGTAAAACATCTGGATGGATAAAAAAGAAGACGAAGAAATTCCCCAAGGGCTCACTTTGGGCACGTGGATACTTTGTCTCGACCATTGGCGTAAACGAGCTCGCTGTCCGTAAGTACGTACAAAACCAGCACACGCATCATCAGGAGATGCCAAGACTTCCATTGTGACGTCGGCGATTTAGCCGACCTGAAACGAAACCACCGGCGTTTAAGCCGGTGGTTTTTCATTTCACATCAACTCCAATTGCATCCGATATCGTTGTAAACCCATCGCGCTTCAGAAAATCGACGAGTCCACGATTGATTTCTCCCACGACTTGCGGTCCTTCGAAAATCATTCCTGTAATCATTTGGATAAGTGAAGCGCCTAGGCGAATTTTTTTGTATGC
>CAIKXH010000022.1 GCA_903831335.1 Candidatus Uhrbacteria bacterium
ACACACATTTTGAAGATCCAACAGGACTATCGCCACGCAACGAATCTGTTGTTGCAGACCTTGTAAAACTTCTTGATACGGTTGCACAAAATGAAATTATTCGTGAAGCAACGAGTCATGATCAGTTCACGGTTACAACAGCCTCTGGGAAATCATATACGCTTAAAAGTACAGATGAGCTTCTTCTGAGTTTCGTAAACCAAAAGCCATACAAAATTATTGCAGGGAAGACAGGATATCTGCCAGAAGCAGGATATTGTCTTGGAACCGTATTAAATTATGAAGGGGCAGGGGATGTGATTGTTGTCGTGCTCGGTTCTGAAACAAACGCAGATCGTTTTCAAGATATTAAATCGCTCGCCGTTTGGTCTTATCAAACATTTAAGTGGCCAGGTCAACTTTCGTATGATTCAAACGTTCGTCGCAATGGTCCAATCTTTACCAGATGAGTTTTTCGTAACGTTTCTTGCTGCGATGCCTGTCGTTGAGCTTCGTGCGGCAATTCCTGTTGCGATAAGCGTGTATCATTTTTCTCCTGTGCAGGCGTTTGTTTGGTCTGTGATCGGGAATTTGATTCCGCTTCTTTTCCTGTTTCCTTTGTTGCCAAAAGCGATTACTTGGTTGTCGAATCGATCACCGAAGATTCATCAGATTCTTGAACGCTATTTTTTTCGTCTTTCAAAAAAACATGGTCCAGCGCTTAATCGTTTTGGAATGTTCTCTCTTGCTGTGTTTGTGGCTATTCCGTATCCAGGAACAGGAGCATGGACCGCGGCGATCCTTGCCATCCTTTTTCGTATGAACCCGCGGTATGCCATTCCTGCCATTATTTGCGGAGTGATTACCGCTGGAATTATTGTTGTTTTTCTTACGGAAGCTTCTATAAAATTGTTTTAAGTATGCGAATCCTGATTGATGGAGAAACGTTGTGTGATGCCTCTGGTGGGGTGGGAGCTGGGATCGAGCATTATACCTGGGAACTTGTTTCTGCTCTTGTGCGAGAAAAAACTCCGCACACGTTTTTGATTTCTGTGCCAAGTGTTCTCACAGATCAACGTTTGAGATTGTTATTAGATGGCGCACAGAGTGATGTTCAGCTTGTGCGATCTTTTTTGCCCCGTCTTCCATTTTTGTCTCGACACGTATTATCGCCACTTCACTGGAAGGCTATGCGTGCAGATGTTTTGTTTAGTCCGTTTGGGCAGATTCCGCTCATGTGGTTTGGAAAGTCCGTTATCGCCATTCACGATGTTTCTATTTATGAACATCCAGAATGGTTTGCTTCATTAGGTAATCAAGATTTTTCTACACGCATTGTCGTTCCAAAATCGATTGAAAGAGCAGATCGATTAATTGCTGTTTCAGAGACAACCGCCGAGCGATTGGTCCGCCTATTTCCGAATGTTTCAGACAAAACAGCTGTTGTCTATGAGGGGGTTCGTACACCGAAAGATATTTCAGATGACAAAACGTCAAAAAGGTTTCCTTTTGATCGAGACATGGTTTTATTTTTAGGAACCATTGAACCAAGAAAAAATCTTCCGTTTGCAATTGAGGCATTTGATGCATTTTTGCGACAACATACGGAGTGCGCAACATCTGTTCGATTTGTGATCGCAGGAAGACAGGGATGGGGGACGGAGGAAGTAAACCGATTGGTTGAGGAAGTGAATCATGTGTGGTCAGATTTGGAACCAAAAGGAGTGATTCATTTATTGGGTGCTGTTACAGAAGAAGAGAAATGGACACTGCTCTCAAGAGCAAACGTCTTTGTCTTTCCGTCGCTTGATGAGGGTTTTGGATTGCCAGTTCTTGAGGCGATGTCTGTTGGTACTCCTGTGATCGCATCGAAAGCAGATGCTATTGCAGAGGTTGGGGGCGATACGGTGATGATGGTTGAAGATGTGGAAAGCTTCGCTCTTGCTCTTGCGCAATGTGTCTTGTTGCCAGAAGGAGTGGCTATGTTGAGAAAAGACGGATATATACGCTCAAAGGAATTTACATGGGAACGAACTGCACAAGAGACGATACGTGTAATGGAATCCATTTAAAAAAAGATCGCCACGGAGGCGATCTTTTTTTAAAGTTTTGTTTGAAGATAAGCGATGAGAACCACTTGTGCCATCAGTGCGTAATACAGAGGAACTTCACCTTTGCGTTTTACAAAGTAATCATGGAAGTAGAAATGCATGGTGTTGAACCACTTGAGAAGTGGGGTCTTTGTGATTTCATAAAGTCCAACGAGGAGGTCTGGAAGAACTCCGCCGATGATACCCCATGTGAAGTTACGAACAGAAATGATGTCACGTGTATTTGCAAGCATGAGGACAAAGAAGATGGCGATCACGGCATCAACAGCCACATAGGCGACGGCTTGTTTTCTACGACGTTTGTGAATACGAAAATTATCAGAGAGTCCAGTATCACCATGTGGAATCATGTCTACAACAAAGTGAGAAATGAATCCAAAAATGAAAGCTGCGATGGGGTTGCCGGTTGCTTTTGCGAGAACAGCACCTAAGGTTGCGTGAGTTGTCAGTGTCATAAGTGGAGGAAGTATAACATGGATTCGGGGTATTTGAAAGATGGAAACAAAAAACCACCACAAAAGTGATGGATTTTTTGGTTGCGGGGATTGGATTTGAACCAATGACCTTCGGGTTATGAGCCCGACGAGCTGCCAGGCTGCTCTACCCCGCGGTAAATTTACTGGTGCGTGAAATGTATCTTACTTTAGATACAAAGTCAATTATGGTGCCGACAGTGGGACTTGAACCCACATGAGTTTCCCCACACGATTTTGAGTCGTGCGCGTATACCAGTTCCGCCATGTCGGCATCAGTTAAAATAATGTAATGGTAGCTGGAGAGGGGGTCGAACCCTCGACCTCGGGCTTATGAGTCCCGCGCTCTAACCAACTGAGCTACCCAGCCATACAGCACTTTAACGTAGCGCTAAGATATCAGAATCGCCAGAAGTTGTCCAGATCTCTTTCTTTCGTTTCTTCCTAAACTTCTGTATAATTCTGTCAGCTATGGCACATATTATTTCCGTCGTAAATCAAAAAGGGGGCGTGGGAAAAACAACCACTACCTTGAATCTCGCTGCATATCTTGCAGAGGCGGGGAAGTTTGTTTTACTTGTGGATTTGGATCCACAAGCAAACGCAACTTCCGGTGCAGGAATTGATCACAGGGCACTGAATGCGGGTGTGTATGAAGCGCTTGTTGGGTCTCATTCGCTCAAGTCATTGATTCTTCCAACAGCACATGAAGGGCTTCGTGTACTCCCTGCAACAGAGGCTCTTGCTGGTGCATCTGTTGAGCTTGTGAACGTGGAAGAGCGCGAGCATTATCTTCGCAAAGCCTTGTTGTCTGTGAGAAATGATTACGATTATATTTTGATCGATAATCCACCTTCACTTGGAATGCTTACATTGAACGGGTTGGTTGCTTCAGATTCTATTTTAATTCCTGTGCAGGCAGAATTTTACGCACTGGAAGGTCTGCGCGATCTCATGAATACCGTGAATTTAGTGCGTGAAAATATTAAGCCGAATTTGGAAATCATGGGAGCTGTTATCACGATGTATGATTCAAGAACAAAACTTTCTAAAGAAGTTTTGCAAGAATTGTATCGTCATTTTCCAGACAAGATTTTTCGCTCCGTGATTCCACGCAGTATCCGTCTTGCAGAAGCGCC
>CAIKXH010000023.1 GCA_903831335.1 Candidatus Uhrbacteria bacterium
CAATCAATCAAAACATTATAAATAAAAAAAATACCAGCCATAGGGCTGGTATTTTTTTTATTTCTTGGTTTTCTTTTTCTTTGTTGTTGTGTTCTCGTGGACTTCTTTCAATTTTCTCTTGAAAACATTTTTGGTGTTTTGCAAGAAAGAAAGTTTTGCACGACGAACCTTTGCTGTTTTCACGAGTTCGATTTTTGCAATAACAGGGGAATTGACTGGGTAGATTTTTTCTACCGCGAATCCACCAGTACTGATTTTACGAATCGTGAGTGTGCGGCTGATTCCGGCACCCTTGATTCCAAGAACGATTCCTTCAAAGATCTGAATACGTTCACGAACTTCACCTTTTGGGGTGACATCCTTGATACGTTCATGGATGCGGACCGTTTGACCAGCACGTACTTCTGTTGTTTTTGTAGGAGTAACTTCTACAGGAGCTTCTTCTTTGGTGACTTCTGCGACAACTTCTTCTGTCACAGCGTCAACAGGGGTTGTTTCTTCTGTTGTCATAATGTGTTTATCGCGCGCTGAGAGGACCACATCGCCTAAACGGCCGATCAGTGTTCATGAGTCGCATCGATTGAATGTGGCGATAGAATAGCGAATCTTCCTTATTTCGTCAAGATTTAGGGATTTTCTCAAGAATCTGGCGGGTTGCCTCTTCTGCTGTGATGGAAGAAGTATCTAAGACAAGATCGTAATTGTTTCGATGAAGGAAATCGACCTGATAATATTTTTGATACCGTTTCACGTCAGACGCAACACGGTTTGAAATAAATTGTGCTGCCTCCTCAGCGGATGTGTATGATTCTTCATCGGATCGTTCACCTTTTTTTGATGCTTCAAATATCCGTTCTGCTCCAATTTTTGGATCAACATCCAGAAAAATTTTGAACGAGTTTGGAATGAAGTACCAAGAGAGTCTGCCATCGATCACAAAAGATTCAGAAGTGTGTCCAAGAGATTTTTGATAGTCGTCGACCTCCTTGTCTGTAAACGCTTCAGATTCTCCGATTGTGTTTAGTTCATCGATGGTGATTCCACGCTCCTTCGCCATTTTGCCGCGCAGATCTCCAACCGAATACCACGGAAGGTGAAGGGCTTCCGAAAGTTGTTTGATGATCGTGGTTTTCCCAGAGCCGGGAAGGCCTGTGACAGTGATGATCATACGTGTTTGGTTATTTTCTTGGGAGTGCATCAAGAACCGCTTTGAGTTCTTTTGGGAGCGGGGCAGAGATTGTTTTCTTTTTTCCGTCTGCAAGACGGATAGAGAGAGAGCGTGCGTGCAAGAAGAGGCGACCAAGATTTTTCTCTTTGGTGTGTCTCATGTTTTTCTTGCGGTAAAGTCTGTCACCAACAACCGGATGGTCAATGGCAAGGAAGTGCACGCGAATTTGGTGTGTTCGTCCAGTGTGGATTTTTACATCTACAAGGGTTTTGTTTTTCAATCGTTCAACAACATCCCATTCTGTAAGGGCTTCTTTTCCTTCTTGATCACCTGTGCGTGCAACCATTCGGCCTTGAGATTTTGAACGGGCAATCGCAAATTTGATGACATCATGTTCTTTTGGAAGTTTCCCGTAGACAAGAGTTGTATATTTTTTTTCTACCGTACGATTTTGAAATTGTTTTTTGAGATCATCAAACATGGATTGGGTTTTTGCAATGACCATAACACCAGATACTTCACGATCGAGTCTGTGCATGATTCCTGGGCGAAGGGGATTGTCCCCAACCTTTTTGATCCCTTTGTATTTCTTCACAAGAAGATCTGCCACGCTTGGACGTACATCTAATTCATTTGTGCGATGCACAATGAGTCCTGCAGGTTTGTTGATCACGATTAAATCATCATCCTCATACAAGATAGGAAGTTCTATATTGCTCACTTCTTGTTTTGGAGGTTTTGTGGAAATTTTTGGATAGACAACAACATCGTTCAATTGAACGGGGGTGTGGGGTTTCGCTATCTTGTCATTCAAAGTTATTTCTCCTGATTTAATCAGGGTTTGAATTTTTGCACGAGATATTTCTAAAACCTCGACCATAACTTGATCGATGCGTTTCTTTTGTTGTGTTTCGTCTACGATGAGTTTTGGCATAGGGAGGGGGAGGTAGCGAGTAGCTGGTAGCAGGTAGTGAGGTTTTATAAACGTTTTACAGAACCTTGCTACTCGCTACTTTCTACCAGCTACTCTTTACACTCACAGAATCGTAAGACGATCAAAGATTCCGTAAAAAAGAATAAGAATTGTTGCAGCGATTAAAATGGCATCCATTCCTTCCACTCCGTCCTCATGGTGCTTTTGTTTGTATCTACTTCGCATCCAAAAACCTAATCCAAAAAGAATGGTTCCAAAAAAAACGAACGTCATAGTGCATCTTTTGTGCTCAAAGAGCGTTGGGGTGTGTAAATATTCAATCTCTGTTTTTCAGTAAACATGGTGTATTCGCGATCTTTCATCGCAAAACAGAGAGGGTGGAATGGTGGGCGTGCTTGGATTCGAACCAAGGACCACAAAGGTATAAGCTTTGCGCTCTAACCAACTGAGCTACACGCCCGTAAAAGTGCTCTTACATTATATCATTGCGGGCTTTTCGTCGAGACGCTACAATGCCTTCGTATGGATGTTGGTTTGCAATCATTTGTCACATTTCTCTCAATTCTCTGGTTTTTCATTTATTGGGTGTTGGGCGGGGTTTTCTTTGCTGTTATGGCTATTTTGCGTCTTGGGCGTGTGCGCAAGGTGAGATTCAGCTGTCTGTTTACGATTCTTGCCGGTGCAAGTGCTATTGGCGCAGCGTATTTTGGCGTGCGTTCTGCAGAGTCAGCTATTAAAACGTGTGTTGTTGAGGCTGCAAGTAAATTACAAACAAAAGTTGCCATTATCGGCTGTGGATTTAGCGGAATCATGGGGGTATTTCTCATTGGTGCACTTGTTTTGACGGTTGGTGGTTTTTTGATCATGATGATTTCAAAATCAAAAGCAAAGCCTTGGATTATTTTTGATATGGAAGAACAGGAAGAGTCGGAAAAAAGAGAAGAAGCAAACATTCCAGGCGAACCTGTTAGAAAGAGTAAGTTTTTCTAATACCTTGACGATCAGAAGAAATTCGCCTATGATTCCGCGAGTAAACTTGGGCGATTAGCTCACTTGGTTAGAGCGCTACATTGACATTGTAGAGGTGACTGGTTCGAGTCCAGTATCGCCCACCACAAAAAAGATGATTCTTTCGAATCATCTTTTTTGTTTATTCCATTTTTCGTTTTATAAACTGTATCGCGGCCTCACGTGTAAGAATGCGGCCATCGAGTTGTTCGTCGCGAACTTGTTCGAGGATTTCTCTTACTTGTGCGCCCGCAGGAATTCCGAGGCGGAGGACGTCATCGCCAGAGATGAGAGAGGCGATGGGTTCGTGTTCTTCACATTTCCATCTTTCACAAATTTCTGTGCGGCGTTTGTGAATGGCGTCCGCAAGATGGTGGTGACCGAGGTGTTCTAAGATCTGTTTGTGTTGCGTTCCACGTGCACCCAAGAATTGTTTTTCAAATTGGTGAGCTCGCATGGAAGTAACTGTTTCAGGGGTGAGGTTTTGTTGTAATCGTTGAATCATCCAGAGAATATGATCAACATCCAGTCTGCGAGGGGATTGCTTGTCCATTGTATCGAGTCCTGTAAACGAGAGTGTTGTACGCGCTTCAGATTCTGTGAGTCCTCGCAAAAGAAGAATGATTGTTTGTTCAAGGTTTTGCGATTTTATTCTGGTAATGGGTTCGAGATAGTGTGCATCTACTTGAACGTGTCTCCACACGCTTGGGAAAAGTTCTTCGAGTGCACGGAGTTCTTGCAAGAAGTAAATTGTTCTTGTTGGATTTGCGAAAAAACTTTTTGAAAGCTCATCTCCGATCGTTTCTCTTGAAACAACATATCGACTCACACCTTGTTCCTTTTGTAGTTGATCAATTTCTGGAATGAGAGACTTCATTGCCTCAAGTGTTTGTGGTTCTATTTCGAAATTGAGTTCAACTGCAAAACGGATGCCGCGCAAGATGCGAGTGAGATCTTCTTGAAAACGGTCAGGGGCGTACCCGACCGCACTGAGAATTTTTGCCTCAAGATCATGTTGCCCACCAAATGGATCGATTAGTTCGCCTGTATGAAGGTTCAGAGCCATGGCGTTTACTGTGAAATCTCTGCGCGCCAGATCTTTTTCAAGAGGGAGGTCCGGGTCTGTTTCAACGGTTACGTCACGATATCCTCCGTGCGTATTTGAAAAAGCTTGTTCTGTACGCGGGAGGGCAATATCTATTTCTGTATTTCCATTTTTCGGTTTGAATTTTAGAACGCCAAATGTTTTCCCAACAATATTGACCGTTCCATGTTTTTCTAACCAAGGAACCAGTTTTTCGAGAGAGATTTTTCTTATCACAAAATCAAAATCGACTTGGTGCGCATTGTGGCCAACAAGCCAGTCGCGAAGGGCTCCTCCTACTAAGTAAATTTCAATCATTTCAAAATCTTTTTTGAGATCAGAAAGAAATGCGAGTTCAGGAATTGTGGAAATGTGCCTGAGAAGTTCCTCCAAATTTTTCATACGCATTCATTATAGCAAATCATTTTGTTTTAGGTGGTATAAAATGTTATACTTCAAATAATCTTTATCTATTTCTTACAGAAAGTGATTTTATGTACACGAAATTTTTTGGGGCTCTCATGCGTGGGGTAACATATCTTTTGGTATTTTTGATTCCTCTCTTTTTTCTCCCATGGACACAGGATGTTTTGGAGCCAAATAAACAGATGGTCCTTGTTGTTCTTACAGTGATTGGACTTGCGGCATGGCTCGGATCCATGGTTGTGCAAAGACGTTTTGAATTTCGAGCAGGGCTTGTAAATAGTCTTCCGGCTGTTTTTTTATTGTGCGTGTTCATTTCATCTTTCTTTTCTAAGGCACGTTATCAATCATGGGTAGGTCAATCTTCGCAGGAATATGTGAGTTTTTTAACAACAGCCCTGTTGGTCTGTGTGTTTTATTTATTTTTGAACGTTCATAAAGATGTTTTGGCACAACGTCGTGCGCTTACGGCACTGTTGTGTTCCGCAACGCTTGCGGGAGTTTTTTCTGTCTTGCAATTATTCCACGTGTATCTTCTTCCGTTTTCATTTGCAAAATCGATTGCATTTAATACCGTCGGTACATTTAACGGTCTCACACTTTTTCTGACGATTGTCATGTTCTTGGGTCTTGCGCTTTGGTTGGTCTCACACGAAGGGGGAGATAAGATTATTTCATCTGGGGTTCATGGCATGTTCATGCGTGGCATGATCTTGTTTGTTTCCATAATGAGTCTCGTGTGTCTTGTTGCTGTAGATTACGCAGCCTTTTGGATATTGGTTATTTTTGGGGTTCTTCTTTTGACCTCATTTGGGTTTTTGCAAACAAAAGAATTTCCAAATGTACGCAGGTTCATCTTTCCTCTTCTCCTGCTTTTTGTTTCACTCTTTTTCCTGTTTCTTCCATCACCCGTTTCTTTGAATCTCCCGCTTTTGGTTTCCCCTCGTTTTTCCGCAACATGGAATATTGCAAAATCAACACTTTCATCCAGTGTTTCAACGCTATTCATTGGTTCTGGGCCAGGAACGTTTGCATATCAATTTCAATTGTATCGTCCTGTAAGTTTGAATAGTTCACCATTATGGTCACTTACATTTGATCGTGGGGCATCTGCCTTTTTGACCCGTCTTTCAGATTTTGGATTACTCGGATCACTTGCTTGGCTTTTGTGTGTTGCTTGGATTGGTTGGCTTGCGGTAAATAGACTTGTAAATGTCAGAAATCACGAGACATGGAAAATGACCTATGTGTTGTTTGTGGGGTGGTCTCTCCTTGTTGCTTCTCAGTTTTTATTCCCATCGAATTTTACGTTTGAGTTTTTGTTGTGGGTCATGAGTGGAATGCTCGTCGCACATTTACTCCCATCTATTTGGAAAACTGATTTTGCCCATTCTCCAAAACTGGGATTGTTGGCTTCCTTCCTATTTGTGTTCATGTTCGTTGGAATGTTTGCTTCTGTTTTATTTATGGAGCAAAAATTCATGGGAGAAAAGACGTTTACAAAAGCGGTTGCGCTTGATCAGAAACATGCAGACATGTTGTCTGTGATAAAAACATTAGATAAAGCAATTCAATATAATGCCCTAAGTGATGTGTATGTGCGAAATGAAAGTTTTGCCTTACTCACACTTGCTTCACAAAAAATTCAATCGTTGAGTGGGCAAAAAATGACCGACGATCAAACAAAAGAGATTTCTCAACTCGTGACAGCTTCTGTTCAGGCCGCATCACGCGCGGTTGAAAATGAGCCCAATCAAGTTGCAAACTGGGAAGTGCTCGGAACGGTTTATCGGGAAGTAATGCCTTTTGCACAAGGGGCAGAAGATTTGGCGGCAAATGCATTCACGAATGCGATCAAACTAAACCCTTCCAATCCTGTTCGTTATACAGATCTCGCACGTGTTTATTTGGCTGTAGCGGATCGTGCAAAAGCACTAAGGAGTTCAAAAGATGCAGAGCAAGCGAAATCTGCAGGGGAACGAGAGCAAAAACTTCTTTTGACAGCAGAACAAGCTTTGGTGAAAGCGATTCAGTTGAAGGGTGATTATTTGCCTGCACATTATTACCTTGCGGCAACCTATGAACGTGAAGGAAAAGTTGCTGAAGCAACAGCAAGACTCGTTGCACTTACAAAAAATACCCCAACAGATATTGGTCTTGGTTTCGAGCTTGCGCAATTGTCTATTCGAACAAAAAAATTTGATAACGCAAAACAAGAACTCGAAAGAATTCTCGTCCTGAACCCAAAACACTCAAACGCCCTTTGGTACCTCGCGAGCGTTTATGAAATTCAAGCAAACCATGAAAAAGCGATAGAGCTTGTTAGAAAAGTGGTTGAACTGAATCCGGGGAACAAGATCGCCTCAGAGCGATTATCAAAGTTGCAGGCAGGCGAGACAACAACCGTTCTTCCTGAGCCAATTCAAGTACAGGAAGGCGCTGTATCAACAGAACCATCTGCACCAGTTCAAATTCAGCGTTAAATAAAAACACCCCGTGTATTGCGGGGTGTTTTTATTTCTGTGGAGTCAACGTTTTTTTAATATGATCCATTAATTGTGTCTCTGTTTGTGTAATGGTTTTGTTTGGGAAGGTGAGTCTTACCTCTTCATGTGTTCCAGAGGCGTGGAATGGGGAACAAAGAGAAACAGCATCGATAGGACGTTCTGTACGAACAATCGCTTTGATCTCGTGTTGCGCGTTTTCAAAGATGAGTACGGTTACGTGGGCGTTTGGAGAAGAGGAGAGAAGTTCATCGATGACATCTGGGAGATCTTGTTCTTCTGCACCAGCTTGCATGAAGTCCTGTGCGGAAAGCATGGTCCAGACAATGTGTGTTTGATCATCTGTTTTTAAACGAGCGAGTGCGCGTCCCCATAATCGCAACGTGGAAACAGAACGTGTGCGATAGAGGTGTTGAATGATATGTTCACGTTTTGCTCCGTAGGCCATGAGTTTGCTTGCGGTCTGCAATGTTTTTGGTGTGACGTTTTTTGTTTTAAAACTTTTTGTTTTTGCGATCATGCCTGTTAAAAACGCGGTTGCAATTTCTTCATCAATAAGTCCTGGTTCAATTGATGCGATAAGATCATGGCAAACTTCACCGCAGGCCGAGGCTGTTAGATCGACAATATTGATTTGCCCGTAGTGTTCATTTTCAGGCGTGTGATCAATGTTGATGATTGGTGTGCGGAAAAAGAAATCCGTGTTTTCTTGATAAAGATGCGCACAGGATTCGTGGTCTGGAGAGCCAATACAGATGATCAAATCATAT
Organism: Candidatus Uhrbacteria bacterium; assembly: GCA_903831335.1. GTDB lineage: Bacteria > Patescibacteriota > Patescibacteriia > UBA9934 > GWF2-40-263 > XYB2-FULL-45-11. The sequence continues at coordinate 7,892 of CAIKXH010000023.1, forward strand.
CGATATCCAGAAGAAGATGTTCGGACATCTGCTGCTTCCCAGAATCCTTTTTTCGGAGAGAGATAAACAAAGAGTTTTTCATCTTTCAGCTCATACGTAAGTTCATCAACTTTTGTTTTCGTTGCATCGAGTTCAATGACGAACTGTCTCAGATTTTCTATTTTATGTTGAATGCGTTCATGGCCGGAAAGGAATTGAGTATTCTTTGGTGTTGCACCGTCTGCAGCAACAATGGTTGGTTTTTTTTCTA
>CAIKXH010000024.1 GCA_903831335.1 Candidatus Uhrbacteria bacterium
AAACAGGTGGAAAGGGACAATATGGACACGCATGTGTTCGTATTGAAAAACTTCCTCCAGGATCCGGATTCGAATTTGAAGAAGAGATCAAAGGTGGATCTGTTCCAAAAGAATTTTTCAATCCTATTGAAAAAGGTGCTCACGAGGCCGCTGATCGCGGTGTTCTCGCCGGATATCCATTGCTTGATGTTAAGGTCATTTTGACTGATGGTTCTTACCATGATGTGGACTCTTCAGAAGCAGCCTTTAAAATCGCTGGTTCTATGGCTTTCCAAGACGCTGCTCACAAGGCAGGTGTGGAAATCCTTGAGCCAATCATGAAGGTGGAGTCTGTTACACCAGAAGATTTCATGGGATCTGTTGTTGGAGATTTGAACGCAAAACGTGGACAAATTCAAAGCATGGAAGATCGCTCTGGTGCAAAAGTTATCACAGCCTTCGTTCCGCTCGCAGAAATGTTTGGTTACGCAACAACATTGCGTTCCATGACACAAGGTCGCGCAAGTTACTCTATGGAATTCGATCACTATGATCCTGTTCCAAGCAACGTTGCGAAAGAAATTATTGAAAAGCGCGGAGGTGCAAGCCGACGTGTTGGAAACTAAAGAAAATAAAAACAGAGACTCACATGAGTCTCTGTTTTTTTTATTGTCGAACATATAATCGAACGTTTCCAATCTGATCATTTTCCTTCCAGTTCGGAAATTTGAATCCATTTGAAATAACACGTGCTCCGATCGGGAGCTCTTTTTGCAATTTCTCTTCCAGTCCTTTCATTGCGTAGGAAATTTGATAAAGAAGAACAACTGTTGTGTTTGAAACGTCTGCGTGCCAAAATGATTTACAGACGACCTCGACTTTGTTTTCTAGGTTTTCTGTTATCGCATTCTCACGCGATTTATTTACAAGCCAGTGTTGAATTTCATAGCCAATCGCTTTTTTGGCTCCAGATTTAGCAGCAGCGATCAATAGCTTTCCGTCGCCAGAGCCTAGATCCACGACAATGTCATCAGAATGAATATTGGCGAGCCGTATCATGGCTTTTGCAGCTTCGTTTGGAGTTGGAACGAAGATGGCACCACCGGCAAACGATGGGGATAGGACGCGGATTAGGCTTAAGGCAGAAAAATATAAATAGAAAAGCGACCCAATTCCGATAATCGCAAGAATGGTGTAATAAAAATACATATGATTCCGAAGAAAGTATTAAAGAGCTTTGGGTTTGATAAGGTGATTTCTCAGAAGCAATTAACAATCGGGCTAATTCATCAAACGTATTTAATTAAAAATGGTCAAAACAAGTATATCATTCAAAGGTTGCATCCCGTACTCGCGACTTCAGAGATCGCGCAAGACTTTTTATTTATTACAAATTATTTAGACCAACAGAATTTTTTAGCTCCAAAATGTGTTCTGTCAAAAAAGGGCGAAGTGCTTGTTCATGATGGGAAATGGAATTGGAGAGTTCAGACATATGTTTCAGGAAAAACGATTTCCAACGTGCAATATGCGGCAATAGCAAAGGAATCCGGCAGAATTTATGCGGATTTTCACAGTGTAATGAGTCATTGTTCCTATAAATTTAAATCAAAAAAAGTTTTGCATGATACAGAAACGATTTTTTCAACGTTTAAAAAAACAGCTGAACAATTTTCTGATTCAGAACTAATGTTGCCTGTGTGTGAACAAGTAAATTTTTTACTCAAGATGACGCCAAAATTTTTTCTTTCAAAAAAATTACCCATGCGCGTAATTCACGGGGATCCAAAAATTTCAAATATTCTTTTTGATCTGAGTGGAAAAGCAAAAGCGCTTGTTGATCTTGATACGTGTAATCGCAGACCAATCGCTGTTGAGCTTGGAGATGC
>CAIKXH010000025.1 GCA_903831335.1 Candidatus Uhrbacteria bacterium
GTACGCCTGACGACGCAAGTGTTCTATGATTGTTTCGAATTCAAATTCGATTGTTTCAAAAATCGTTGCGTCTGGTTTGAATATGATTGTTGTTCCAGTTCCTGATGCTTTTCCAAGAGCTTTTATTTTTCCTTGTGGAATACCACGCTTGAATTCTTCCATCCAGAGTTGACCATCTCTTTTGACTTCTGCACGTAGGTAATCAGAAAGAGCATTCACAACAGAAGCTCCAACTCCGTGCAGTCCACCAGAAACTTTATATCCGCCACCACCAAACTTACCTCCGGCATGGAGTTTTGTGAGAACAAGTTCAAGTGTGGAGATTTTATATTGTGGGTGTGGGTCAACAGGAATACCGCGGCCGCGGTCTGCGACAGAAACCATACCGTCCGGAAGCAATCGCAAATCAATCTCTGAACCAAAACCAGCCATGGCTTCATCAAAGGAGTTGTCCATGATTTCCCAAATCAGGTGATGGAGACCTGTGGATCCGGTGGATCCGATATACATTCCAGGGCGCTTGCGAACCGGCTCCAGTCCTTCAAGAACTTGGATTTGTCCAGCTCCGTATGCATCGGCCGAGGATTTCGTTTTTCCGACAGAGCCGGATTTGTCATCTTTTGAAGCCATAAAAACAAAATCAATCAGGTGAGTTGATGGGGGGAGTATATCACAGGGAGGAGAAGTGAAAAAGTGAAAAAGTCAAAGAGTGATGGTTTGTGCTGTTTTTTTAAAAAAAATCCAAGCACAAAAAATGAGTATTTGGTATTTTTGATTTAGAATTTTATGCTATACTTATCACATCTATGTCAGACACAAACAATGAAATTCTTCTTCAAGAGGAGAAGCAAGATTCAAAAGAATATCGCCGTTCACTTTGGATTGTTGAACATCGTGAAAAAATAGGAAATATTGGGATTGTCATTCTTGCCATTTTTGATATTTGTTTGGTTTTGTTTGTTGTTTGGAGTTTGGTGGACGCGTTTGTCTTGAGTGCTGGGAATGAACAGCGTTCTGTGATCGAATCCGTTTCACTCAATCAGGAGGATTTACATGCATATACAGAAGCACAGGCAGCAGATTCCATGATTGTTTCTGATACAAGTACGTTTCCTTCCGCAAATAACAAATATGATTTTTATACACAGATAGAAAACCCAAACGAAGATTGGTGGGCTGAGTTTGAGTATCAATTTGTTTTTGAGGGTGGTTCAACTGGTATAAAACAAGGGTTTATCTTGCCGCAAAGCAAGAAACCAATCGTGGAACTTGCGTTTGTAAATGATGCAGGGTTGCAAAATGCTCAATTTCAATTTGAATCGATTTCCTGGCATCGCATAGATCATCACCTTGTTCCAGATTATGTGACATGGTCACAAGACAGATTGGATCTTGAGATTCAAAATCCGACGATCATGCAAGATCCGACCATTGATAAAAACGGATTATTCCGTACAACATTTACGGTGCACAATAATACGGCATTCAATTACTATAATCCTACGTTTTATTTGTTGTTAAAACGTGGAGCTACTGTTGTTGGAGTAAACAAGACGCAATTGCAAACGCTTGTTGCTGGTGAAACCCAAGAAGTAGTTGTGAATTGGTTTGGAACAACGCTGTCCGCAAGTCAGGTTGATGTTGTTCCTGATCTCAATTTATTTGATACACGACTTTATAAGTCACTTGAAGGATCAGAGACCATAGACACCAGAACGTTTGCGCCTTAGGTTTTTGTCTTATGATTTCTGTTGCACGCACAGCCCAAGAGTTGTTGGCACGTTTGCGATCTATGGATTGGGTGCTGTTTTTGTCTGTGCTTGTTTTGTTGTTTCTCGGGATGGCGGCTATTTATTCCGTTGATCTTTCACGTGATGCCACAGATCTTACAAATGTAAAAAAACAATGCATAGCACTGCTACTCGCGAGTATTGTTGCATTGTTTGTTGTGTATTCCAATTATCAATTTCTAGAACATTATCGTGGTTTGCTGTATATCGTAGGTATATTACTTTTAGTCGGTGTTTTGTTTTTTGGTCAAAC
>CAIKXH010000026.1 GCA_903831335.1 Candidatus Uhrbacteria bacterium
CATGCCAACGAATGAAGAAATGATTTATCGTTTGGTGATGTCGGAAGATGCAATTGACTCGATTCAACAAATGGATCCTATCACACGAAAAATTTTAGATACTCGATCAGACCTTTGGATTTTTCCAGCGAAACATTATGTTGTTTCGAATGAACGTAAGTCGACTGCGATTGCAAAGATTCGTCACGAACTTGCTGAGCAACTGAAGACGTTTGAAGAAAACGGACAGGTTCTTGAAGCTGAACGCTTGTCGAGACGCACGCGCTACGATATCGAGATGATCGAACAAATTGGTTACTGCAACGGAATTGAAAACTATTCCCGATTTTTTGATGGTCGAAACGTCGGCGAGCCGCCTTATACGCTTATGGATTATTTTCCAGAAGATTTTTTGGTGATGATCGATGAGTCTCATGTGACCATTCCACAAATTGGTGGAATGTATGCCGGAGATCAGGCACGTAAGAACTCGCTCATTGATCATGGATTTCGTTTGCCAAGCGCGCGCGATAATCGTCCGCTTCAGTTTGATGAGTTTGAGAAAAAAATTGGGCAAACCATTTTCGTCAGTGCAACACCAGGGCCCTATGAAAAGAAAAATTCCGAACATGTTGTAGAACAAATCATTCGCCCAACAGGATTAGTTGATCCGGTGATTACCGTGAGACCTGTTACGGCACATGACCCCCTCATGCTCCCCCTTGTGAAGGGGGAGATAACGCGTTCCCCCCTCCTTTACAAGGAGGGGCAGGGGGAGGTCGCCTATCCAGGCCAAGTTGAAGATCTCATCAAAGAAATCGAGCAGCGTGTCGCATTGCATGAGCGCACACTTGTTACAACACTCACTAAAAAAATGGCAGAGGATCTTTCAGAATTTCTGAAACAAAAAAATATTGCCGTGCAGTATCTTCACTCTGGCGTCGATACGCTCGATCGCATCACAATTTTGTCGGACCTTCGTCGTGGAAAGTACGATGTCCTCGTCGGAGTGAACCTTCTTCGTGAGGGGCTCGATCTTCCGGAAGTCACACTTGTCGCCATTCTCGACGCAGACAAAGAAGGATTCTTGCGATCTGATACATCCATCATCCAAACCATCGGTCGTGCAGCTCGTCACGTAAAAGGGGAAGTACTTTTGTATGCGGATCACATGACCGGTTCGCTTAAACGCGCGATTGAAGAAACGGAACGTCGCAGAAAAATTCAGATTGCGTACAACACAGAACACAACATTACGCCGGAAAGTATTGTCAAAGAGATTCATGATATTCGCGCAATGTTCGGCGAGAGTGAAGAGCGATCGATTAAGGATATTCTCAAACTTGAACTGAAAGCAGATTCGCATGAGATTCAGGAAGTGATTAAAGAGAAAGAAGTAGAGATGCGGGAAGCAGCAAGAAAGCTTGATTTCGAAACTGCGGCATTGTTGAGAGATGAAGTAAGAATATTGAGAGAAGAAGTCGAGAAGTTAAGAAGTCGAGAAGAGAAGAAGAGTACGGTGCCGAAGAAACAGAAGAAAAATACATAACCCAAACCACCTCATCGAGATGGTGAGGTGGGTGGTGGTCCCGAGCCAGAGTGATGAGCTCTTGTACATCGATCAACGATGGTGGACCCAACGGGATTTGAACCCGTAATCCTGGTTGTCAAAACGAGTGAAGTTACCAATTACTTCCATGGGCCCAATATTGGCTCGGGGTAAACAAAAAGAACCCCCAGAATAAATTCATAGGAGTTCTTTATGTGACAACCAGTTTAATATAACGTTTATACTTCACTCGTTAAATATATTTAAGCAGAAAAAACTGATCGTGTCAACGGTTGTAATGTGGATAAAAACATATGCAAGATAAAATAATTGTTCGCGGTGCGCGCGAGCACAATTTGAAAAATATTAATGTAGAGATGCCTCGTAATAAGCTTGTGTGTATTACAGGTGTTTCGGGTTCTGGAAAATCGTCGCTTGCATTCGACACGATTTTTGCCGAAGGTCAACGTCGATATGTCGAATCATTGTCGGCGTACGCTCGTCAATTTCTTGGCCAAATGGAAAAACCTGACGTAGATGATATCGAAGGTTTGTCTCCCGCGATCTCCATCGACCAAAAAGCGCATTCGAGTAATCCTCGTTCAACCGTGGCAACCATCACGGAGATTTATGATTATCTTCGCGTGTTGTATGCACGTGTTGGAAAACCTCATTGTCCAAAGTGTGGAGAAGAGATTCAAAAACTGACGAATGAGGAGATGGTGGATGTTGTGTTGCAACGCGTAGGGGGCGGTCGCGACCGTCCTGTGCAAAACACAAAAGGATCGATAAAAATTCTGGCGCCGGTGGTTCTTGGGAGAAAAGGTGAGTATTACCAATTGCTTTATGATTTGTATAATGCTGGATTTGCGCGTGTAAGAATCGACGGAAACGAATTTCGTTTGGATGAAAAGATTGAACTCGCACGTTATCAGCAACACACAATCGAAGTTGTTGTCGACACAATTTCGCTCGCAGAGCTTACGAGCGCACCAAAAGAATCTCGCCAGCGATTAGCTGAGGCACTCGAGACGGCTGTCTTGAAAGGGAATGATGTTGCGACGATTGTGTATCCGGATAAATCCGAGCAAATGCTTTCGGCGAAGTTTTCTTGTCCAAAAGATGGATTTTCGTTTCCAGAAATCGAACCTCGTTTATTTTCATTCAACTCGCCGTATGGTGCGTGTCAGGCCTGTAGTGGGCTCGGAACCGTGGAACTTTTTTCAGAGGACTTGTGTGAAACGTGTCACGGAGCACGTTTGCGATCGGAGGCACTACATGTGTGGTTACCCCGTTCTTCGTCATGTCATCCTGAGCGCAGCGAAGGATCTCTTCCTGTGTCGCGAGATTCTTCGGTCGTCGGACTCCCTCAGAATGACATAAAGAAAAAACAAACAAAAAAGTCCGGCGGAGCCGGATCCGGCTTCGCCGGAAAAACACTTGTTGCTCCTATTGAGTATCAGGAATCAGATGAATTTATTCCCATGGCCGTAAAAATGGGGACGTCGATTGTCGACATCACTTCGATGTCGATTGATGAGGCTGTTACGTATTTTGAAACGTTGAATCTCACAGAAAAAGATTTAGAAATTGCCGGATCTATTTTGCGTGAAATTCAAAATCGTTTGAAGTTCATGTTGGATGTTGGATTGCACTATTTGTCTCTCGATCGTCGCGCCGGAACATTGTCGGGCGGGGAAGCACAGCGTATTCGTCTTGCGTCGCAAGTTGGTTCGCGGTTGGTCGGCGCCATGTATGTGCTTGATGAGCCAACGATCGGACTTCATCAACGCGATAATGACAGGCTCATTAAGACACTGGAGAATTTGCGAGATCTTGGAAATACCGTGATCGTTGTTGAACACGATGAAGACACGATCATGGCATCAGACTACATGATTGAGATTGGTCCCGGCGCCGGAGTGCATGGCGGGTATGTTGTGTGCGCAGGTGAAACACCAAAGATTTTCGAAGATAAAAATTCATTGACGGCTGCTTACTTGCGCGGGGATCAAAAAATTCCTGTCCCGTCTGAACGACGCCGTGTGCATGGTGGATCGATCAAAATCACGGGTGCAACGCAAAACAATTTGAAAAATATCGACGTAGAAATTCCATTGCGCCGCTTCGTTTGTGTAACTGGCGTATCGGGTTCTGGAAAATCAACGCTTGCGTATGAAACCATGTACAAGACGATTTCAAAACGGTTGTATGGCGGATCGCAAACTCCAGGGAAACACAAATCTCTTCTTGGTCTCGAATATATAGACAAAGCAATTTTGATTGATCAAGACGCTATTGGTCGCTCATCACGTTCGAACCCAGCAACATACACAGGAGCATGGGCACCCATTCGTGAACTGTATGCAGAAACCGCAGAAGCAAAATTCCGCGGATACAAAGTCGGCCGTTTCAGTTTCAATCGTCCAGGTGGCCGCTGTGAACATTGTGAAGGGCACGGTCTCATCGCCATCGAAATGCACTTTTTGCCTACGGTGTATGTGACGTGCGACATCTGTAAAGGAAAAAGATTTGATCGCGAAACGCTTGAGATCACCTTCAAAGAAAAAAGTATTCATGATGTGCTTGAGATGACGGTCGAAGAAGCAACGGTTTTCTTCAAAGAGATTCCATATATTTACGATAAACTCGCTTCGCTCAACGATGTTGGTTTATCGTATGTAAAACTCGGTCAGCCCGCTCCGTCTTTATCGGGCGGAGAAGCACAACGCGTGAAGCTCGCCACAGAACTTGCGAAGAAACAAACAGGAAAAACACTTTACTTGTTCGACGAGCCAACAACAGGACTGCACTTCGCAGACGTAAAAAAATTATTGGAAGTCATGCATCAACTTGTCGACAAAGGGAACTCGGTCATTGTGATCGAGCACAACCTCGACGTAATTAAAACAGCGGATTGGATTATTGATATGGGACCCGAAGGGGGAGATAAGGGCGGAGACATTGTCATCGCTGGAACGCCAGAAGACGTTGCAAGACACAGAGGAAGTCATACGGGGGAATATTTGAAACGGGTGTTGAAGAAATAAAGCACCAAAATGAAAGCACCAAATTCCAAAACAAGTCATCATATTCATTGAGCTTGTCGAAATGCTGTAACACGATCAGTCTCTCCACAAGGTCGAGAAATAAGGATCGTCTCATCACACATCAGTTGCGAGAAAACAAAAAATCCGCCAAAATGAAGGGACTATGAAACATCTTTCTTTGTATCTTCTCGGCGGATTTTTGATTATCGGACTTGTTGGTGGGTATTTGTTTTTTCAATCGAATAAAATCTTGGATGAGTCTTTGTTGCAAACAGCTTCTTCGCAATCTCTTTTTGTGACGCCGCTCAATGCACAGGTTCAATTAGCATCCGCATCTTCTCCAGAAGTGTTTACAGAAATTCAAACATCCACAGCGGCACAAAGTGGAGCTCGTGTAAAAACGTCC
>CAIKXH010000027.1 GCA_903831335.1 Candidatus Uhrbacteria bacterium
AGTTTTTGAATAACGCTTGGAAGCAGCAGTTCAACAGGACTCACCTTACGCTCGATTCCCCAAGGAAAAACACGTGCTTCACCCGTCGAAACAAGATGATTGAATGCTGTCATGCTCGCGCTTGGACCAAAAGGAGGACGCACAACAGGTGCGGTGAGGTGAACAGCAAAGCCGTGGAGGAGAACGATTTTGGACATAGTGTGTATAGAATAACACAAAACTCGACGCACGATGCGTCGAGTTTTTCCCGTTTATCCTTTCTTTGCACTTCCAAACAATTTCATCTTCTGTCTCACAACTTGCGTGATCAAATCTTTCGCTGGTCCGAGAATTTTTCTTGGATCAATGACTTCAGGATTTTCTGAAAGGAATCGACGCACGCCGGCGTCGAATGCGATGCGAAGGTCTGAATCGATATTTACTTTGTTGATTCCGAGAGAGACAGCTTTTTTGATGTGTGCGTCTGATACGCCTTTTGCGTCTTCTATTTTACAACCGTGTTCGATACAGATCTTTTTTACATTTGCAGGGATTCCGGATGCGCCATGAAGCACGAGTGGAATTTTTACGAGCGAACGAATTTTTTGGAGGCGTTTGAAATCAAGGGAAGAAGCCTCTTTGAATTTATAGGCACCGTGGGAGGTTCCGATCGCAATTGCGAGTGCATCGCATTTGGTCTTTTCGACAAACTCGCGTGCCTGCTCTGGATTTGTGAAGTGGGCATCACGTGCTTCCACGGAGACAAAGTCTTCTATTCCGGCGATGGCGCCAAGTTCAGCTTCGACGGAAATTCCGCGCTTGTGTGCCATTTCGACAAGTCGTTTTGTTGCTTTGATATTTTCTTTGAGTGGCAAACTCGAACCGTCGAACATGACAGATGTGTACCAACCGCTCTTGATGGCGCGTTCGACGAGTTTTACATCCTTACCATGATCTAGGTGAAACACGATTGGAAGTTTTGATCGGACCGCAGCTAGGTGAACGAGTGTTCCAAGTTCATCCATGCCCGCATATTCAAGCGCACCTTCAGATGTAGAAATAATTACAGGGGACTTTTCTGCTTCTGCTGCGACCATGATCGCCTGGATCATTTCAAGATTGTTTACATTAAAGGCTCCCACGGCATATTTTCCGCGCTTGGCTTTTTCTAGAACGGATGAAAGGGTGGTAAGCATATTATATTTGAACAGGTTTAAATGTTTTGTGCTTTCTTGCTCGTTGAATAATGTGTGTATCAGACAAAAGCCCTGGCTGAGGTCCTACTTTTCCTACAACAGAAGCGGAATTGATCGCACCCCACACGAGCGGGAATGCACGGACATTTTTTATAAGACAACCAACATAGCCTGTTGCAAATGCATCTCCCGCACCAATCGTTCCGACAACTTTTCCTGGAAAGATAGGACATTTCAAGAGCATTTCTCCATCAAAATCATAAGAACCTTGTTTTCCATCTGTAATAACAACACGTTTTGCACCAAGTTTCCAAAGTGCTGTGGCAAGGTGGTGAACTTCATCTGTTTTTAATCCGGTAATTGCTTGCGCTTCTTGAAGGTTTACAAAAAGAACAGTTGTCTGTGCGATGAGATCAAATAATTCGTGTTTGCGCTCAGCTATTTGAATTGTTCCTGGGTTGAAGCCAAGTTTTACTTTTGTCTTTTTTATGTGCGAAGTAATTTGGGCGAACATTTTTTCATACGTATGTCCCATTTCTCCGACATAAATCCATTTTGTCTTTGGAAATGGTTTAGGAAAGGTGTAGATGCGCTTTGTTTGAGAAGCAAGAACGGTTCTGTCGCCTTGAAAGGTAAGAATAACAGAATAGGCACTCGGAATCGATTTTATTGGGCGAATGAATTTTGTCGAAACACCTTCCTCAGCTAATTTTGTCATGGCAAGTTGATAGGTGGTATCTATTCCCATGTTACTCATCACTGCCGTTTTCAAATTCATGCGTGCAAGACCGACGGCTACGTTTGGTGCGGTTCCAGCAATTTGGGAATCAACAACGTCTACGGTAATTTTTGCTCCATATTCTAAACAAAGTTGGCATTCCGGCATTTTGAGTTCACAAGACACACTCGCATCATCCAAAATCACAAAGGTGTCGAGTTTAATATCTCCAATTGCAATGACGTCGTACATAAAGTGGTATTACAAATAACGAATATCGAAATTATACGAGAATTTGGGAAATCAGGGAAGAAATAAAAAAACCGAGAGGTCATCTCGGTTATGTAAGGATATTCAGCACATCCTCAAGAGAAATGCGTGGTGCTCCTGGTACATCATTGTCGATTCCCCAACAGCGACCTTGCGCGTAGGTGAATGTGCGATGTCCAAGGAATGCTTCCTCGAGTTTTTTGACGATGAGAGGATCGATGTTGTTCACATAGATCTGGCGTCCTCCTCGGTCTGCGAGGATGAGCGGATGATCTTCGAGCGCGTCTTCAATACTGCGTGTGCAGACGGCATAGGAGGTTCGAAGAACAGAGGTTGAAGTGCAGATGATGTATCCTGCCTTCGTCCATCGATTCAACCAGACGTACTCCGCGACATTTTTGATCTTGTCGAAGTCTGGATTGATTTGTCGATCAAGGGTTTCTCTGTACGAAAGGATGCGTTGATACTCCTCAGGAGTGAATCCTTCGGTGCGTAACCCTTTTGTATATCGATCATCCATAACGCCAATTCCATGCACAAGGCGCGGATCAAAACCCATCTTGCGAAGATCGTCTTCTGTGATGTGAGCGAGTTTCAGGAATTGTTCAAGCGAACTCAGTTTTCGTTTTCCATTCGTGTCATGAACGCGATCCAGTGACCCGTACGTGTGATGATCAATGATCACGACACGAATATGATTGCGCTGTAGCAGACATTCGGTCACGAGGCCTGGAATTTCTACGGTCCACACTTCTGTTTTGCGAGAAGCATGTACGAGTTCAAGCACTCCATTTTCTTTGTCGAGAGAGGCCCCGTGCGCCTGGGAAGATCGGATGGTTGTGATTCCAGCCGCAAGGGCGATGAGAAAGATAAGGCGTGATTCCGCGTCATTGTCGACGGTATACAAAAGAACATGATCAAGGTTTTTCATGAAAGAACCTTCGCTTGCGATTGGTGCGCAAGAGAAAAAGATAGCAAAAATCCATTGAACGGTCTATGGATGAATAACAGCAAACAAAAAATCCCAAGCTCCAAAAATTTGGAATTTGAGATTTTCTTTTTGGGATTTTTATCTTGTTCGTACTTTTAGATTCGGTTTCGTTCCTCCCCATTTTCTAGGAGCTCTCGACAATGCTTCCTCAAAAATTTGTTTTCGCATCATCATGCGTCTTTCTTCTGCAGCTTGAATGTGTGCGGGAATTTTTGAAACAAGTTTTCCCATTTTTCGATCAAGTACCCGGATCGCAGCAAGAGCAATGAACGGGGAAGTGAGCCCGAAGGCTTCAAGAACTTGATTTGGTTCTCCGGATTCACCGAACTGATCTTGTGTTCCGATGGATTCGACGGGGACTGGGGTTGTAAGTGCAAGTGTCTCACAAACGACTCCTGCGAGCCCTCCATGAGCTTGGCCTTCCTCAATGGTCACGATCGCACCCGTTTCTTTTGCGGCCGTGATAAGTGTCTTTTCGTCGAATGGTTTGATGGAGTGCGCATTGATGACACGGCATTCGATTCCATGTTCCTTTGAAAGGGCATCGGCCGCGAGGAGTGCTTCATACAGAAGGGGGCCAGCTGCGACAAGTGTCAGATCATTTCCGAAACGATACACTTCTGCACGCCCGAGCTTGAAAGGTGTTTTCTCTGTGGTAAACACAGGTGAGGCAGCGCGGGCGAATCGGAAATAAAAAGGTCCGACCATTTTTGCACCCGCGACCGTTGTTTTACGCGTCTCAAGTGCGTCACATGGAACCTCCACGGTCATGTTCGGGATTGCTCGCGTAATCACAATATCTTCAAGCATTTGGTGTGTTGCGCCATCAGGACCAACGGAAAGACCAGCGTGAGCTCCAGCGATCTTTACGTTTGAATTTTGAAGGGCGATCGTTGTTTTGATTTGTTCCCAATTTCTTCCGGGAGAAAAGGCTGCATAACTTGAAATGAATGGGATTTTTCCTGCCATGGACATTCCTGCACCAATAGAGGCGAGTGCTTGTTCTGCAATTCCCATTTGAATAAATCTGTCAGGGAAGGCTTTTTTAAATAGTTCTGAACGTGTTGATTCTGTGAGATCACAACAAAGCACAACAATATTTTTGTCTTTCTTTCCAGCTTCAACAAGGCCCTCGCCGTATCCGTTGCGTGTTGGGATTTGTTTGAGTGTTTTTGTATCGAAAAGATTACGAGCAAGATGCATTTCCGGATTCAGTCCTTTGAGTTGTTTTGTGTTCATAAAGATGATTGTTCCTCGCGTTCCCCTCCTTCACAAGGAGGGGACAAAGGGGTGGTCGCGAACAATCGCGAGCGAGTTTTTATTTCTTCTAAAATAAATTCAATGACAGCTGTTATGTTTTGAGTGACGTCTAAATTTGTGAATCTGATCGTCTTAATTTCATTTGAGTTGATGAACATCTCACGTTCTTGATCATAAGATTCTGCGTCAGGTGTGAAATGAGAATCACCATCAACTTCGATGGCGAGCCTGAGTCTTCGACAATAGAAATCTAGTATATAAGGTCCAATACCAAATTGCCGACGAAATTTTTCACCCACTCCACTTCCTTTCAATTGATCCCAAAGAAGTTGTTCTGCTCGTGTTGCATTATTGCGTAGAAATTTCCGACGATCTGTTTGTGGTGAGCGATTGTAAAATATGCCCATAAGAGTCTGTAGAAGCGTTCGAAGCGCG
>CAIKXH010000028.1 GCA_903831335.1 Candidatus Uhrbacteria bacterium
GCCAATAAAAATGGGGTTTTTGACCTGATTGATCACGATCTTGTTTTTGAGAATGCATCCACCAACAAAATCAAAATGAACCACATCAAGACCATGCTCTGTGGTAATTTCATTGGGATTGATAAGCTGGAACGATTGGAATTGCTGCAAAGCGATCCGCTGATCAATGAATTTGCCATCTCGATCAAAGAGCCGGAGACGGTATCAAGATTTTTGGGGAATTTTAGCTACAAAACCACCCACATGCTGCGAGAAATCAATTTCAAAGTCTTCAAAAAGCTGTTGAGAAAGAAAAAACTAAAATCTATTACCATTGATATCGACAGCAGCGTGGTCAACGTAGAAGGGCACCAGGAAGGTGCTGTCAAAGGATACAATCCCAAGAAGATTGGAAACAACTGTTACAACATCCAGTTTGCTTTTTGTGATGAATTAAAAGCCTATATCACCGGATTTGTAAGAAGCGGCAACACATACACTGCCAATGGCGCAGCCGAAATGATTAAAGAAATCGTTGCCCATATCAAAACCGATGATTTGGAAATCCTGTTTCGTATGGACAGCGGATATTTTGATTACGTTATTATTGAAGCGATCGAATCTACTGGTTGTAAGTATTTGATCAAGGGAAAAGAATATCCAACGCTCGCCTCTCAAGTCACGGCTCCATCCATTTCATTCATTAAAGGTGAAGAAGGCAGGGAAACGGTTGAGCTTTTAACAAGACTAAACACATGGAACAAAGGCAGAAGATTTGTCGTATCACGCGTATTGAAACCAGCAAAAGACAGGTCGCAACTATCTTTTTTCGAAGGCAGCGATTTCGAATACTTTTAATTTGTGACCAATACCGAACTTCCTTCAGAAAAAGTGGTCATTGCTTACGAAAAACGTGGCAATTCTGAAAATTACATCAAAGAAGCCAAGTATGATATGGCAGTTGGACACCTTCTGCTCCAATCCTTTTGGGCCAACGAAGCCATTTTTCAGTTGATGATGCTGGCCTACAATTTGTTTTTGTTGTTCAAGATGGACTTTGTAAATGGAACGGAATACCGGCAGCAAATAAAGACGTTCCGCTTGAAGTACATATTCCTGGCTGGGAAGATCATCAGAATGGCAAGAAGTGACGTGTTGAAACTCTCAAAAAATTATCCTTATCAAGAGATCTATGCAAAAAGCCTTCCCTGAAAAAACTCCCGTTTTCTTATCTCAAACCGTTGTTTCCATTTAAGTTGGACTTGAAATAACCATTTCCAATGCCCAAATTTATAAAATGGATCCCCAAAAATGCTATAGAATAAAGGAAACCATGCGAAACTTAAGTACGTTCAACTACAACCATCACCCCTCCAGGGTGAAAATGGTGGCAAAATTTATTCGGCGTGGAATCCGGGTAGATGATGCGTACTACCACCCAATCCATGCCAATTTAGAAAATCTTATCATCATCGTGAAACAAATCTCAAAGTTGCAATTCACCCAGATTGATCGTAAACTAAAAAAGCTGAACA
>CAIKXH010000029.1 GCA_903831335.1 Candidatus Uhrbacteria bacterium
ATTACCTGATGAAACAGATGATACGGCGTGGCGCAATAAAGTTTTAGAAAAAACAGGACCCATTGATGTTGTGTGGACTGGGAATGAATGGACCGCAAAGTGCTTTGAAGGAGTGGTCCCTGTGAAGCCCATAAAAGAAGTTCCTGGAATTTCTGCAACACAGATCAGAGAAAAGATGAAATCGGCAGGGGATTGGCAGTCGTTGGTTCCAAAAGAAATCGTTTCATATCTATCAGAAATTGATGGGGTCTCGCGTTTGTAGTACCCCTTCTTTTTATTTTTGTTCCTTTTCTATGCTTTCGTTTTTTCAATCACAAATGGATTTCATCTATTTTTTCTATGGACTCGCATTCCTTTTGATTGGGTTCGTGTGCTTTTCGATTTATAGGATGAAGAAAAATACCATAGTGTGGGCGCTTCTCGCGTCCTTTGCTGTTTTGCGTGGTATTTATCAATGGCTTGTCATGTTTCAGACGATTTTTGGGGAGAATTACTTGTTGACGATTGCGATTCTTGTGATACATGTAGGAAGTTTCGCTTTATTGTTTGAATTTGGAAGAAAAGGAGTGAATTATAGAAAAAAACACGTGGGTTGTTGGGTGTATATTCCTATTGGAATAATCCTGTTTATTTCATCTGCTGTTTGGGGAGTGCATGGTTTGAGTGATTTCACGCGTTATACATTTGGTTTTTTTGGATCCATTCTCTCAGCGCTCACACTTTGGCGTTTTTCTTCTGAGAAAAAAGAAGTGATTCATTTTGCACGTTCTGCTGCTGGACTCGTACTCCTGTACGGGTTATCTCAATTCATTACGCAAGCAGACGTGTTGCTTGCGCAGACAGGGATCTCTATTGTTTTTGTGCGCGCAATCGGAGCAACTCTGCTTTTTATTTGTTTTTGGTTTTATTACGAAAATATTCTGAGAGAAGATATTCATCAGAAGAAGAGCGGTGTTTCAATCAGAGTTGCGTTATTTATTTTGTTTTTGCTTGCAACGTATGTTGCGGGTTTTTTGCTTATCAATGGGCTTGGAGCTCAAGCAAAATCAGAAGTTCATAAAGAAACAAATAGAATGATTGAGGTCGTTTCGGAAAATTTGAGTAGAATTATTACCAATACGCAAAATACCGCTGCTACCCTTTCTTTGTTTCCAGATGTTCGGAGTGCTCTTGAAAAAGGAGAGGTGAATGGGAATGCGCTTAATCGTATTTTAGATGCCTATCAGAAGCTTGATGAAAGTACAGTTGCGTACGTTATGAACCTAGATGGGGTTGTGATCGGTTCTTCGAATCGTTTTGAAAAGGATAGTTTTCTTGGTTTGAATTATGGTTTTCGTCCGTATTTTAAGCAGGCCTTGCAAGATGGTAGAGGATTATACTATGCGATTGGGGTTACAAGCGGTCTTCCGGGGTATTATGCATCGCGTTCTGTAAAGAATGCACAAAATCAAACGATTGGTGTTGTTGTTTTGAAAACAACTCTTCGTGAAACGCAAGAAACTTTTTCTCTTTATAGAAAAATGTATCTTGTCAGTCCGGAGGGAATTGTTTTATTGAGTGGGGATGATACAGAAGGCGAGAGTGTTGTTCCGTTATCTCTTGTAGAATTGAATACAATTAGAGAAACAAGACAGTTTGGTTCAGGTGCATTTAAGCCCATGTTTTCAGAATGGCCAATTGATGGATCTGTAATAAAAATAGATAATGAAACTTTTTCTGTTTGTTGGAAACAGGCGAATGATCAGGGTTGGAAAGTATTATTGCTCTATCGTTCAAATCTCATACAAAACTATCGGTTTTTTGGGTTTATTCTCATTCTATTATTTTATATTATATTGTTGATTTCTGTCTCAAATATTCAGATGATTAAGAAAAATCTTTCCATTCAATATTTTGCTTCCGTTGTTTTTTCTTCCCAAGATGCCATTATCGGGAAAGATTTCACAGGGAAAATTCTTTCGTGGAATTCAGGTGCACAGAAAATATATGGATATTCTGCAGAGGAAATGATTGGGCAGAATATGGTTCAGCTCATTAAAGAAACAGATCAAGATAAATATAAAAAAGAACTTGATTTCATTTTGGGAGGGAAGACGATTGAGAATTATGAGATGAAGCATCTGAAGAAAAATGGCGAGAGTATTGATGTTTCTATCACAGATTCTCCGTTGAGAGATGTGGACGGTCATTTTATTGGTTCAACCGTGATTTCACGTGATATTTCAAAATTGAAAAAAATGGAGAAAATGCGTACAGAATTCGTTTCCATTGCTTCGCATCAATTGCGCACACCCCTTACAGGAATCAAATGGTTTTCAGAATTATTATTGAATGGACGTGTAGGGGAATTGAAAAAAGAACAAAAGGAATACATACAACAAATCTCTGATAGTAATCAGCGCATGATTGAACTTGTAAATGATTTGCTAGAGGTTTCTCATATTGATGATGAGGCAAAATATAAAATGGATTTGGCAAGATGTGATTTTTCAGAAGTGATTAAGAAAGTCGTGGACCAGCAAAAGGTTGTGGCAAAAATTAGAAAGGTTTCCATTGATCTTGATGCAAATTGCTTGAAAAAGACCATCGTGAATATTGATCATGTGCGCATGGAAGATGTTTTAGAGAACTTAATGA
>CAIKXH010000030.1 GCA_903831335.1 Candidatus Uhrbacteria bacterium
CTGCTCATCTTCTCGAATTTTCTACCTCCATTGGTTATCTAGATCAAGAATCCTATGAGATCCTCGAGAACATGCGAACTAAAGCAGACTTTCTCTTAAAGCGTCTTCGAAAATCTCAGCAGTCCTCCGAATAACCCCTCAAACCTTTCCGACCTTTCAGACATTTCAAACCTTCTCCCTATGACAAAAAAACAAACAACCATCGACTTTGCGAAGTCTTTCGAAGAGTTGGAAAAAATTACAGAGTGGTTTGATTCAGAAGAACATCTGGATCTTGATAAAGGCTTGAAGCAGTTTGAACGCGGGCTTGAGCTTGCGTCTTTGTTGAAGGCAAAATTATCAGAAGTAGAAAATAAAGTAACAGAGATTAAGAAAAAATTTGAATCTGAATAATATGGCTCAATTACTTGTCCGTTGGCTCTTGAATGCACTCGCCCTTATCGCGGTTGCAAACATTGTTCCTGGTGTGCATGTAGACACGTTTTATCATGCGCTTATTGCCGCGCTCATTTTGGGGCTTGCAAATGCGCTTGTTCGACCATTGTTGATTATTCTTACGTTACCTGTAACTATTTTGACGCTCGGGCTGTTTACGTTCGTGATCAATGCTCTTATGATCTTGCTTGTCGCGACGATTGTAAAAGGATTTGTTGTGACCGGATTTGTTCCCGCGTTTTTTGCCGCCATTGTGCTTTGGGGATTCAGTGTTCTCACAAACTGGTTTATTCAATCAACAGAAAATTAAACGCCCATTCGGCGTTTTTTTAAATTGTGTCATTGCGAGGAGGAGTCATCGACGACGAAGCAATCTCTGTGCTTCATGGTGTGTCGAAAAGATTGCTTTGCCCCGACTGAAACGTTGGGGCTCGCAATGACAAAAACATTATGAAACACAAAGAAATTTTTGTTCTCTCTGTTGGCGGATCCCTTGTTGTTCCAAAAACAGGAATCGATGTAGTTTTTTTGCAGGCGTTTAAAAAGTTGATCGTAAAGCATGTTAAATTGGGCAAGCGATTCATTATTGTTGTTGGTGGTGGAACAACGGCACGGAATTATCAGGATGCTGCGCGTCGAGTCGGGAAGCTGACACGAGATGACATTGACTGGCTTGGAATTCATACAACACGTTTGAACGGACATTTGTTGCGAACGATATTGCGCGACGTCGCTCACCCTGTCATGGTTAAAGATCCAACACGACCCATCGGAACATGGACAGAACCTGTGCTTGTAGCTGCTGGATGGAAACCCGGATGGTCCACAGATTATGTGGCAACACGTCTTGCCAAGAAGGTTGGGGCTGTAACAATCGCCAACCTGTCGAACATCGATTATGTGTACGATAAGGATCCAAACAAATATCGGAACGCGAAAAAGATCGAACACATTTCATGGGGTGAGTTTCGAAAAATGGTCGGCGATGTTTGGGATCCTGGGATGAACGTTCCGTTTGATCCGATTGCGTCCAAGCTTGCTGAGCAGTGTAAAATGCAAGTTGTGATTGTGAACGGAAATGCTATTTCAAATTTAGATCGAATGTTTTCAGGAAAATCACATGAAGGAACAAGAATTGAGGGTTGACAAACCCTCAGTTTTTTATTATGCTTTATGCTCTTGCTTTTGCGAGAGACGGAATGTTTTGCTCTTTGAGGAGGTAGAGAATTGAATATTGACTATGCCATCGTTGAGCTCGCCAAACGGCGACGCGAACATTGTGGCGATGCCTGTGTTGTGACACAGACATCCAATTTTCCGTTTTTTGCCACGGTTGTGGATGCACACGGATTCTTTGAGCAGAAAGTTCATGAATCCATGTTCGCCCAGTTTGTGGCAAACGAACTTTCTGTTCAGGCAAACAAAGATACTGGATCTCAGAATGTCCCAGAATGGTTCGAAGAGGTGCAGCAGGCAGTGAAGCGTCAATTCGATGATCAATTCATTGGGGCGACGTCTGCGTGCCTGACAGTGGACACTTTGAATGTACTTAGACTTGCGCACGCTGGAAATTGTCGTGTGTATCAATACAATCCGTTTTGTCAGGATGGAACAGAGCGGTTGACCAAAGGACATACGCTTTGCCTTTCTTCTGAACAGAAACGACTTGAATTGTTTTGTGAGGCGGACAGGTTCCGCATCATGACACACGGGGTTTCTATTCCTGCGGCCAAGTTTTCTGAAAAACGTTTGCACTATTTTGAACCGCTGTATGGCTGGTCACGAAAGTCGTTGCATTACACCAGGGGATTTGGTCATGCGAACTTTCGCCCGGCATTTACACATGAGCCAGAGGTGCAGCAGATTCAACTTGAGATCGGAACCACACATCTTTTTGCTCTTAGCTCAGATGGTGGAAGCAAGGCTGTGAAGCATGTATTTCGCCAATTGCGTACAGGTGAGATCCCTGGGGACTCCTCAGTCCACGAGTTCTCCGAGATTGCGGAAGCAAAGCTTTCGGAAAAGGTCAAAGGGCCCAAACACGACGCAGCTATCATTTTTCTCAAGGTTTCGCCTTGATTCTCCCGATCTTCTCAAAAGGTCGGTTTTTTCTTGACAATTTTTCTAGATTCCTTTATTCTGAGCACAAATCCAATCGCCCAAGACAGCAGGTGCCGTAAGGCATAAGTCCTGCCGAGGTGAACAAGACCCCTCCCTGCCTCCCCTTGTAAAGGAGAGGAGAACGCGGTCCGTTCATATAGTCCTGGCGAAAAGCCCGGATTTTTTATTAAAGGTCGAATAAGTAAAAAGAAGTAGTCAATTTATCTATGCCAAAGACCAGAAAACAAAAAGCGGAAATAAAAGACGAGCTCGCAGAAAAATTTGGAAAAATGAAATCTGTTGTGTTCACCTCTGTTTCCGGATACACCATGAAGGACGCTGATGCGCTTCGTGCAAAAGGAAAAGCAGAAGGAGTGGATTTCTTGGTTACCAAGAAAACAATCCTCGTGCGCGCTCTGGAAGATAAAGGGATGAACATCTCAAAAAATCTTGTAGAGGGAAGCCTTTTGACCGCGATCAGTTACCTTGATGAAGTTGCTCCAGCGAAAATCATCGCAGACTTTTCAAAGGGTCGTGAAGGATTCAAAATGGTTGGAGGAATTTTGGAAGGTGCATTTGTAGACAGCTCATCTGTGATCATGCTTTCTACACTTCCATCAAAGCAAGAATTGCTTGCAAAATTGGTTGGAACACTCAATGCCCCTGTGTCTGGATTCGTTAATGCTCTTGCCGGAAACGTTCGTGGCCTCGTTGTCACATTGAACGCGATTGCAGAGCAGAAGGCCTAAGAAGTAGTTCGTAGTTAGAAGTTCGAAGTTAGGGTTTTGAAACCCGCTTCCTTCCCTAACTACTAACTACCAGCTACTAACTACTAATTATAAAATTTATGGAAATGGAAAACGTAGAAGTTCCAGCAAAGTTCAAAACACTCGTTGAGTCTATTGAAACAATGTCTGTTTTGGACCTTGCAGAACTCGTAAAACTTTTGGAAAAGAAATTCGGCGTAAGTGCAGCAGCTCCAGCAATGATGATGGCAGCAGGTGCAGGAGCAGGAGCTCCAGCAGCAGAAGAAAAAACATCATTTGATGTTGAACTTACAGCTTGTGGAGACAACAAGATCGGTGTGATCAA
>CAIKXH010000031.1 GCA_903831335.1 Candidatus Uhrbacteria bacterium
AAACATATTTGTTCCGTGTCCGAGTCCTTTTTTTTCAATAAGGGTTGTTTGAGAAGGATTCAATTCGTGGAGCGTTCGACAACTGGCAGCAGATTCCCGATCATCGTCATCGCTTGCGACGAGTAAGACTTTTTGATCTGCATGTAATTGCTGAATAAATCCATCTGTTTTTACGCCACGATAATTGAGCCCCGGAGATAACGCGATTGCGAACGGAATCATCATACGCTCAGACAAAAACTGAATCGCGAGGTTTGCTCCGATCGATGCGCCGACGAGAATAATTTGTTCATCGAGAAAACCTTTTTCCTTGAGGAACTCGAATGCTGCCGCAACATCAAGAATCTTCGCTTGTTGCTCTGCTTCAGAAAATTGTTTGTAATCAAGCGTTCCGTTCATAGTGCTTTCACCATGTCCACGCTCATCGATTGCAATCGATGCGATACCAATCTTCTCTAGCTCTGTTGCAAACGTCTCCCAACTCTCCTTTGTGGCAGGCATCATGTGCAACAAAATCGCCGCCCGTTTCGCATTGTTATTACGATACAGACCGACGATTTTTATTCCATCTACTGTTTCTAATTGAATCGTTTCCATAAACCTCACTACTTACTACCCCCTACTCGCTACTGATTTACTCAAACTTAATGCTTTGGCCCACATGAAGTTTACCACTCACTGTTTTTTCTGCAGGCTTTTGTGTTTGTTGTGGCACAACAGGAGGTTGTGGTGTCTCAATACGAGGAGGAACAACAGGAGAAGGTGTTTGGGGCGTCTCTGTTTTTTGTGGTCTTGTTTGTTCTTGCAATGTTCTAAGTGAAACAGTTTGTCCTGGTTGAGAAAGTTGTGTGACAATGGATTGTGTAGATACGCCACCACCTGTCCCAGATTTCTTGTGTCTATTTCGTTTTCGTTTTCTTCGTTCCTCTGTAGCGGGACCCATTCCTTCTGTTGCCAATGTGGGGCGAGGTTCATTTGATGCTTGAGCTGGCGTACGAGTCAGATTCCCCATTTGTTTTGGTGGTTGAGAAGATACAGATGTTGTTTCTCTAGAAACCTGTTGAAGAGGTTTTGAAGGGGAAACAATCTGACGTGGTGGCACCACGATAGGACGATCCATCACGGGTTGAGTTGCTGGAGTTACAGGTTCAGAAACGTTTACAACCTGAACAACTGGTGCGGTGGGTTGTTTAACTGGTTCAGGTTTAATAATTACTATTGGCTCTTGTTGAACGACAACTGTTTTTTCTTTGAGCTCTTCTGGCTGTTTTACCTCTTCTACTTTTGGCTTTAAAGATGCAAGTGAAATAGACGGCTCATCAAGCAATCGACGGTCTTCACTCTTTAGCGGCTCTTCTTTTATGCGTGGAGGTGGAGCAATATTTCTTGTATCTGCAGGTTTTGCCCCCGTACCCTTTCCACCCTTTACTCTTTCTTCTCTGACGATTTCAATACAGTCCTCACAATAAATAGGACGAGAACGATCAAGCTCAACAGGCAAAACCATCTTTTTTGCACAACGGGAACAATCGTATTCGAATTTTGGTTTTTTTGAGTCTTTTGCCGCAACTTTATCTGCTTTCTTTTTATCTTCCGCTTCTGCGAGCATGGTATCAACATCTTTGTCCCCCATTCCGCTCCATGTCATAATCTGATCCTCAATCGTGGAACGCTCTTTTGCATACCGCTCGCGAGAAACTCTAACGACACGTTCAATCGAGTTTGTTCTTTGTGAAATTGGCGGAAGGGTCATTGCTGAAAACGGCTGACTTGTCACTCCATTGATAAGCAATTTTAAATACACGTTATATTTTGGAAGATTGATAATGTCTTCCGGCATAAAACGCGGTGCAAATTCTGTTTCCATGTACTTAGCATCAGGCGAACCTACACGAAATGTAATGATCGTTCCTACGTTACCAAATACAGCCTCACGCACATCATCTGTGAGCTGCGCAATGTATTGGTGAGCAATCGTCAAACACAAACGATATTTACGTGCCTCAGACAAAATGCCCGCAAATGAATCTACAGCAAAGTTTTGAAACTCATCAACATATAAATAAAAGTCCAAACGTTCTTTTTCTTCCATGTCTACACGCTCCATGGCAGATAATTGTAACTTGGTAATGAGAAGACCACCCAACAATCGTGAACTATCTTCTCCAATACGCCCTTTTGAAAGGTTTACAATAAAAATCTTCCCTTCATCCATGATCTCACGAATATTAATGGAGGATTTTACTTGAGCAACAATATTTCTGATAACGGAAGCAGACAAAAACTGACCAATTTTGTTTTGAATTGGGGCAACTGCTTCCTGTGCGTATTTTTCATTATACGAAGCAAACTCTTTCAACCAAAACTGTTTTACAACTGGATCTGTGACATTTCCGATAATTCGTTTGCGATAATCTGCATCAGAAAGCATTCGGTTAATTCCAAGCAGAGTTGAGCCGGGGTTATCAAGAAGAGCCAAAATGGTGTTATTCAAAATATATTCCATACGAGAAGACCATTGATCTTCCCAAATCTTTTTGAACACCCCCATCATTCCACTTGCAACCAAGTGTTTATGTCTCTCTGAGACAGCTTCTAGGATGTTAAATCCAACCGGATACTCTGAGTCTGCTGGGTTAAAATATACAACATCATTAATACGCCAGCTTGGGATGTAATCAATGAGTTTTTCTGCCGTATCTCCGTGCGGATCCACATAACAACACCCATGACCTGCGTAAATATCAGATAAAGTGAAGTTCTCCAATAAAACGGTTTTTCCCATTCCGGTTTTTCCAATCACATACACATGCCGACGACGATCGTCGGTTTTAATGCCAAATTTTGTCATTTGATTGCGAAAATTTGTTTTCGCAAAATACGTGACTTCATTTTCGTGCTCATGATTGTAACCCATAACACATCGCGATTAGCGGATAGTGGATCAAACGGGAAGATCTGGTGGCGTAAAAAGTTCTTCATCTGACGCATCTGCTGGAGACACATCTTCCATGAATCGGCTCTTATGAACCGTCTGATCTTCAGCCACAGCATCTGTTGGTGCTTTTACCTGCGGCAACATTTCTGGTAATGGTTCTGTAGATAATAATCCGCTCGCGGATCTGGATTCAGCTGATTCACCGAAATTCATTGGGAGCATTGAAGGAGCCTCAGGACGCTCTTCATGTTCTCCACCAACACCCATTCCAGGCAATGTGTTTTCCAAAAAGGTAATCGGCAATCCAACCGGAGGTTCTGCACGGCGCGCTTCTGACTTTTTAATAAGCGGTGCCTTAATACTGATTGCTGGAAAATGCCAAAGGGTTGCAAGCTCTTCTGCGTTCAAAAAAATCTGCGTTGCACCAACCCCCCAGCTTCTCGCCTTATACGCTTTCATGAGAGTCGTTTGTTTTTTCTCATAACTCCACACTTGCCAAAAATAATCATTTTTTGCAAGTGATGGTTGATACATTTTGAAACTATTCAAATTCAAGTGGGTATATTGGTGTAATATTCCCTTAATCATGGTAATACGATCTCCTTTTTTAAACGCGGGTTTTTCTGCGCAATACACTACACGAATCTTTACACCATGCCCCACCTTTACTGTCTTTCTCAAAATCGCTTTCGCCTCCTCTTGTTGTGCAGGGCCAACCTTAAACGCTTTCCAAGGATCATCAGGCTTCTTTGTTTCTCCCCCAACTCCAAACATTCCAGCCAAATCCACACCTGTTGCTTCATTAATAAGTTCAAATGGAAGTTTTGTGACCGTACCAACAGCCGCTCCCCATTCACTTGTTTTTGCTTTTTCTTCTACGCCGAACATTTTGTTTATGTGTGCAGTTCCCGCTTTCTTCCAGTCGTTGGTCCCTGGCTGAATAACCATTTGAAACCAAAAATGTTCACCGGGTTTCATCTTTGAAAACTGTTCTAGTGTATACCCGAGCGGATCTTTAATTTCCCCCGTCATTTGATCTTCAAAATCTACGTACGTGCGAATAGGAAAATGAGAAGGTTTATCTAGCGTAAATTCTGCCCCCCACATATCATATTTTTCATCAGGAAAATCTGAAGGAACAGCACTTGTATAGTCTTCTATCTGCATGATTTCTGCGTCAGGATATTGCGCATAAATTCCCGCTTCCAAAACATCACGAAATTTATCTTGTGTCCGCATGACAAACTGAATATACCCTTGCTCTGAAATAATCTCGAAGGAAAATGTTGGC